>JBJMNM010000143.1:0-22078 GCA_045804305.1 Gemmatimonadaceae bacterium
CAATATTTACCAACACGAAACAAATCCCATCAACAACAAAAAAGAAAATGTGTTGGGTCGACGGGACGCGACGCTGCGCCGAGGTGTTGTTTCCGCGTGGATCCGCGGCTGTTCCGATCCGCGGAGATCCGCGATCACGCCGTTGACCTGCCTTATCGCGGATCCACGCGGAAACTGTCGCGGATCTTCGCGGAAAACGGCCTGCTCCGAGGTCGAGCCCGTCTCCGCGCACCGCGGGCAGCCCCGCGACAACAAAGGTCCTTCTTTTTCTGGTCGCGGGGTTGGTCTCGTGCGGCATGGTTGGCTCGAGGTCGGATCCGCCTGATCTGCGCCTTCCGCCGCATCCGGACGAACCTCCGTCCGTGGGGCCAGCTCGAGCGGCAGTTGTCAGGCGAGTGTGACCAACCAACGCGCAAAGACACCAGCGGCACGATCGACCCGTAGGGGGCATCATCCCTCAGTCGGAGTGACGTCGCATGCTGGCTACCGCCCCCACCACGCGTCGATCGGGAGAGTCACTCGCAGCGCGGGTGCAGTCCTGTCCCTACTGCTGCGACAGCATTCCTCGAGAGGCCAAGAAGTGTCGCACGTGCGGGGAATGGGTCGTGGGCACGTCGGGCGGCTTCGCGGCGGCCGCGCTGCGACTGCTGGCGCTGATGTGGGCGGCCCTCACGCTGCTGGCCGGCGCCGGGTTGTGGACGCTCGGACAGGGCGTGCGACGCTGGGTGTGGCTCCATGCCGTCGACACCGCCATCACCCCGCAGATCGTCGATATCGCCCTCTACGCTCTCATTGCCCTGGTCATGCTCAAGGGCCTCATGGTCAGCGTCGGGCTGGCGATGATCGCGCGGCTCTCGCCGCGACGACCGCGGTGGTGGAGCTGAGCGGTCAGCCGCGAGCGCGGGGCGGCGTGAGGTCCTTCGCGTGCACGCCCTTGTAGCGGCTCACGCTCGAACGCTCGCGATCCAGCTCGGGAATGTGGCGCTCCTCGTAGCCGCGCCGGCGGAAGAATTCGCCGCTGTTGCTCACGGCGAACACGGTGGCGTAGCCGCGTACGCGCGCGAGACGCTCGAGCGCCGCGGTCAGCGCCGCGCCCACGCCGCTCCCCTGCGCCGCCGGCGCGACCGCCAGGGAGCGGACCTCGGCGAGGCTCGGGGCATATTCCTCGAGATGCACGCACCCCACGATCTGGCCCTCTGACTCCGCGACCAGAAAGTGGTCGATGTGGAGCGCCACGAACTCCGGCGTGCGCGGCAGCAGCTCGCCGCTTGGAACGTTGAGGTCGATCAGCGCGACGATCGCCGCGACGTCTGCCGCCGCGGCCGATCGGACCTTGTATGCTTGGGCGGACTCACTGCTGGGCATCGAGGCGGAGGACATCGGAAAGAGGTGTTGGATGCGTCGGGCATGGGGCGAACGGATAATCTATCATGGCCGGCCCTCAGCCGGCCCTCAGGACCGGCGAGCAGCCCCGGTCCGCGTCCCCGGGGTGGGTTGCCCCCCTTCGCGCTGGGGCGTCCTACAATAGAGCAATTCCCCCTTCTCACGCCCCGACCCATGAAGACACTGAATCGTCTCGCGCGCGTCGCTCCGGCGCTTGCCATCCTCGTCGCCGCCGCTCCCGTCGCGCAGGCCCAAGGCATCACGAGCCTGCTGCCCCACGTCGCCGTCGGCGGCGTCGGATCCACCCTCGGCCTCGGCGGTGACGTCGCCATCGGCATCGGCAACTACATCGTCATCCGTGGCGCCCGGAACGTCGGCAGCATCGGCATGGATCAGACCGTCCAGAGCCAGGCCTACAACCTGTTCGCCAAGGCCGACAACCGCAGCCTCATGCTCGACGTCCACCCATTCGGCGGTGGCATCTTCGTGAGCGTCGGCAAGGTGCAGAATCACAGCACCATCGCGCTGACGGGCACACCGACGAACGGCAGCTACACGTTCAACGGCCAATCGTACGCGGCGGACTCCGTGGGCAACCTCATCGGCGCGGTCCGGCTGCCTGAGAATCCGATGTTCTTCGGCTTCGGCTGGGATCACACCTTCGGCAACGCCTGGGGTGCGTCGATCACCTCGCGGCTTGGCGTGCTTCACCAGGACAAGGCGCAGCTCGATCTGAGCGCCACGGGCCCCTACGGCCAGGCCTCGAATCCCGCCCACGCGCAGTTCCAGGCGCAGCTCGACGCCGAACGGGCCAGCCAGGAAGCCTCGCTGGACAAGAGCGTCGTCCGGAACCTCCCGGTTCTCGAGATCGGCCTGCGCGTCCGGCTGTTCTAGGATCGCCCCAAGAAGGCTGCGATGTCGGCGGGGCTCCGGGCAATCGGAGCCCCGCCGTCGTATCGGGCGTGTGCGCCGCATACCGCTACCCGGAAGGGCCGATTCGTCATAGGTTCGTGCAGTATCGCCCCAGGTTCGCCTATCCAGAGAGGAGGAGCGACCATGAAACGCAAAGGCCATCGCACCATTCCCGACTTCTCGCGGAAGCAACCGAACGCGCCGCACGTGCCGCAGGCAGAGCGCAAGATGGCTCCTCCCCCTCGTCCGGTGCGGGCCGGCAAGCCGCCCGCGACATCCGCCAAGTCGGGACAGCGCGGGCAATAGCGGCATGTACGCGCGCTCGTCGACGCGGGAGCTCGAGCGGCCGTGACGTCGCGACTGCTCCGCAGCCAACGGCTCCTGCTGTACACGCTCAGCGCGCTGTTCGCGTTGCTCTGCCTGTTCTTCCTGTACTACACCCTCCGTCTGGTGTACGTGACGCGCGCGCTCCAGGCCACACGCCCCAACGGCCAAGGCGCGTTCGTCGGCGCCGTCGTGTTTCCGGCGCTGGCCATCGGATGCGCGTGGGTGAGCTGGCGATGCACCAAGCGCGCGCGTCGGGCCACTCTCGTGCTCCCGCCCTAGATGATGCGCCGGCCGAAGGCGCTCATCGCGAGCTGCACGGCCAGCTCGGCCGTGCGATTCCGCTCGTCGAGCACCGGATTCGTTTCCACGATGTCGAGTCCCACCAGCTTCCCGGTGTCGGCGATCATCTCCATCGCGAGCTGCGCCTCACGATAGGTCGCGCCACCGCGCGCCGGCGTGCCCACGCCCGGCGCGTCGCTGGGATCGATCCAGTCCATGTCGCACGAAACCCACAGGCGGTCCGACGACGATGTGGCGATCGCGATGGAGCGGCGCATCACCTCGCGCAGCCCGAACTCGTCGATGTCGCGCATCGTGAAGCAGGTGATGCCCCAGTCGCGCACAGCCTGCCGCTCCGGTTCGTCGAGGTCGCGAATGCCCACCAGCGCCAGGTTGGCTGGCGACAGCGCAGGCGTGCCCCCGGCGATGGACGCGAAGCGCGCATCACCGTGGCCAAGCAGGTGGGCCAGCGGCATCCCGTGCACGTTGCCGGTCAGGCTCGTCAGCGGCGTGTGCAGATCACCATGCGTGTCGAGATAGATGCAGCCGACGGGCTCACCGCGGTTGGCGTAGTGGCGCGCGGCGCCGGCAAGCGAGCCGGCCACCAGCGAATGGTCGCCGCCCAGGACGAGCGGCACTTCGCCCTCCGCGACGGCATCGGCGGTCTCCAGCGCGAGCTCCTCGCAGACCTGCGTGATGAGTGGCAGAAAGCCGCGCCCCGCGAGCTCCGGTGAGAGCGTCGCGCGCTCCGGCACCGTGATGTCGCCCACGTCCGTCACGCTGTGGCCGAGCGTGCGAAGCGACTCCGCCATCTGTGCAATGCGGAGCGCGGCTGGTCCCATCTCGACGCCGCGCCGGGAGGCGCCGAAGTCGAGCGGAACACCGATCATGCGAATGGCGGTCACGACGCGTGCGGGTGAGGAGTGAGAAAGACGACCACAACTGTGACGAAGCGTAACCAGCGCGTGATGAACCGTCCGCTTGATCTGTCAACCGTGTGTCCGTGAGTGTTGTCGCGGCACGCCGAGCGGATCGAACGGCGCGGCGAAGGAAAACTAAACCGCCGGCTGAAACTCCGCGAAAGGGCAGGTCGTATGGGCGGTCGTACCGACGCTCGTTCAGTTGCCGTCTTTGTCGCTCACGCTCTTTCTGGAGAGATCCCCGTGCGACGCATCCTGCTCGCGGTCCTCGGCCTTCTGCTCGCCGACGGCACCACCGCGCTCCTCGCTCAGACACCGAATCGTCCCGCTGCAACGCAACCGCCGCCGAGTGGTAACGGTGAGGTGCGTGGCTCGGTCGTCGACGCCGGTAGCAGTACCGGCATCGCGCGCGCATCCATCGCCGTGCGCACCAAGAAGGATGCGGCGCTCGTCGCTGGCGCAATCGCCGGAGCGGAGGGAGCGTTCCGCGTGCAGGGTCTGCGCCCCGGCGTCTACACGGTGCGGATCAATTATCTTGGCTACGGGCCGCGCACGCAGGACGTGACCATCACGGACGCGGCACCGAGTGTCGACCTCGGCGCGATCAAGCTGTCGCGCGTGGCGGTGACGCTCGACCAGGTGTCGGTCACCGACGAGCGTGCCGCCGTCACGATCGAGCCGGATCGCAACGCCTATCGCGCTAAGGATGTCGCGCCGGCCGCGGGCAACGCGAGCGAGGTGCTCGACGCCGTGCCCTCGGTGCAGGTGGACGCCGACGGCAAAGTCAGCCTGCGTGGCAATGAGAACGTCGCGATTCAGATCAATGGCCGTCCGTCGCCGATCCGCGGACCGCAGCTCGGCGCCTATCTGAAGGGTCTCCCCGCCAACATCGTCGAGCGGGTCGAGGTCATTCCCAATCCCTCGGCGCGGTACGATCCCGAAGGCATGGCGGGGATCATCAACATCGTCCTCAAGCAGAACACCGACCTCGGAATGAGCGGCGGCCTCAACGCCGCCCTGGCGAAGTCCGATCGCTACAACGCAGCCGGCAACGTGGGCTATCAGAGTGGTCCGCTCACGCTCTTCACGAGCCTGGGCTTGAACAACGACTATCGCCCGGTCGTCGGCATCAACAATCGCGAGCGGCTCGACGCGCTGCAATCCACCGTGTCGTTCACCGAACAGGACGTCGCCGGACGCACCGGGAACGAGGGGCTCAATCTCAACTCGACCGCCGACTACCGGCTGAACGCCCGCGATGTCATCACGAACGCCATCTCCATCAACCGGAGACGCTCCAGCGACGCGTCGGTGAGCGCGTACTCCGAGCTCTCGGCCGATCGCACGCTGACCGATCAGTACGATCGTCTCCGCGGCACCAATGCGAAGGGGCTGCTGCTCGATTATACCGCGGCGTTCAAGCGCACCATCGAGCCGCGCAAGCACGAGCTCTCCGCGGAAGTCCGTCTCAACCGCACGCATGACGAAGAGTTCACGTCGCTCTGGCGGCAGCCGGCGCCGGTCAGCTCGGTGTCGCGGACGGAAGGAGAGACCGACGACACCGACGCGCTCGCGAAATCCGTGACCGGTCAGGTCGACTACACGCGTACCATGGCGCCGCGTACCAAGTTGGAGACCGGCTACAAGGGCAACGCCCGCTGGCTCGACCGCGACTACGCGGTGCTGAAGGACGCCCTGGGTTCAGGGAGCTGGGTCCGCAGCGATCTGAGCAATGCATTCACCTTCGGCGAGCGCGTGCACGCGGTGTACGGTGTGCTGAGTCAGGGCGCCGGCAAGTTCGACTTCCAGGCGGGGCTGCGCGGCGAGTACGCGACGCGCGACTTCAGTCTGGCGGCGCCGGCGCAGAGCTATCCATTCAGCTACCGCAGTCTGTTCCCCAGCGGCGTGGCGACCTACAGCCTGAGCGACGCCACGCAGATGAAGCTCAGCTACTCGCGCCGCATTCGCCGGCCCGGCAGCCAGGAGCTGAATCCGTTCCCCTCGTTCTTCGACGTGCAGAACGTGTTCCTAGGCAATCCGAATCTGAACCCGGAATACACCGACGCCATCGAGCTCGGACTCACGCGCAATGGAGCGCTCGGCTCGATCCAGTTCTCGCCGTTCTACCGGCACACCAAGGACGTCATCCGCATCATCATCAACACCGCCGACATCATCGACGGCCGCGAGGTGACGTCGGTGAGCTTCAAGAACCTGGCGTCGAGCAACTCCTGGGGCAGTGATCTCAACGGCTCCCTGCGGCTCGGGAAGAAGTTGAATGGGTTCGCCAGCGTGAACGTGTTCAAGATGGTGACGGACGGGGGATCCACCTCGAGCCTCGGCTCGAACGCGGTCACCTGGTCGTCGCGCGTCAACGCCACGAGCGAGCTCACCCCCACGCTGATGGTGCAGGGGAGCTACTTCTACCGCGCGCCGATGAAGATCGAGCGGGGCGAGTTCTCCGCCTTCCAGATGGCGAACTTCACGGTGCGGCAGAAGCTCGATGGCGACCGGTTGGCCGTGAGCCTGCGCGTGAACGATCCGTTCAGCACCGGCCGATTCCGCATCCGCGCGGGCGACGACAACGTCATGCAGGTCACGGAGCGCACCTTCGGCGCCCGGTCCGCCTTCCTGACGGTGCAGTACAACTACGGTCAGGCACCAAAGATTCAGCAGCGGCGGCCGGAGCAGACCGATGCTCCGGCGGCCTTCCAGTAAGCCGGCGGGAGACCTGGTCAGGGGGCGGACGAACCGTATCAAACGATTCGCCCGTCCCCGGTGTCCAAGACGGATGAAGGTGTTGTAGCGCGCAGATGGAGTCACGGAGCGTTCCATCGGCCCGTCGTCGACGACTCCCACTAATCGATATGAGCCCCTCGGAAGCGCTGCATCGAGTACGAGAGCTCCGCCAGCCGGCCCCCGCGCACGGGTTTCGTCTGGCCCCTGGCGCCGGGATCGCGTCGTGTCGCCTCGTCTTCCGGGATGGGGCGGTGCAGTACATGCGGGAGCGCGGTGGCGGCTGGGAGCTCGCGGCCACCGATATCGCGGTGGTTGGGGAGTACACCACCGCGGACGGGCCCTTCGTCGACGATTATTTCTTCGCGTTCGTGCGAGACGACGGAGCCGTGTTCCAGGCGTCGTTCTACGCCGCCGGCGGCAATGCGACGCTCGACGCGCTCGGCGCCGCCCTGGGCGGCAGAATCACCGCGGGACTCTGCAACTCCGCCACTTGGCGCTCGCGGGTGATCTGGCCGCCCGCGCTCGAGGACGTGCCGCTGTTCGAGCTCCGCGAGCGCGTGGATGGCGGCATCTGGCACCGACTCCAGCGGGCGATAGGCATGGGCGCCATGGATGCCGTGCTCACGAACGACGTGGAGCGCTACCTGGCCAACCGCCGCACCTGACGATCGCCGTCTCGGCGCCCTCACCGAGTCTGGCGGGGACGGCGACTGCCGCAGAGCTTACGCAGCACTGCGGCGACGGGGGTCGGCATGATTGCGGTCGAGTTCGACGAGATGGCGAGCGTCGTGACGGTTCACGGCCGCCCCGCCGCGCTGCGCGCGCTGGCCGAGCGGCTCGCGCGTCTCGCGGATAAGGCGGAAGGCGGACAGCTCGGTCACGAGCACCTCTACTCCGAGGAATGGGCAGGCTTCGATCTCGCGAGCGTCTCTCCAGACCCGGGATCGCGCGCCACCATCGTCCATCACTTGAAGATTTCGGCCCTGCCGGCATGAGCGACTCAGGCCGGAGGATCGTGGCCACCATCGGCTACGAAGGGGCGACGGTTGCCGGATTCCTGGCGGCGTTGAAGGCCGAGGGTGTGAAGCTGCTGGTCGACATTCGGGCCGTTGCGAGCTCGCGGCGCCCTGGCTTCGCGAAGACCCGTCTGGCCGCCAACGTCAATGAAGCAGGCATCGAGTACCTGCACCTGCGCGGGCTGGGCACACCCGCGGACGGGCGCGCCGCCGCCCGTGCCGGCCACCACGCCGAGATGCGTCGCATCTTTCTGAAGCATCTGGCGCGGCCGGAGTCGCAGTTCGAGCTCGCGACGCTGGCCGACCTCGTACAGACGGGCCGACGCGCCTGCCTGTTGTGCTTCGAGGCCGACCCGGCCCATTGCCACCGCAGCATCGTGGCCGATGCGCTGGCGAGGCTGGTTCCGATCGAGATTCACCACCTCGTGTCCGTCGACGATTCGGCGCTGCGGTTCTGACGCCCTCCGACCGGGTTGACAATGCGTGTTATAACACATATAATCCGGCATGGCGAAACAGCTGCGCGACGAGATCCGACAGACCAGGCCGTTCGAGACGCTGGAGCAGGAGGCATTGCTCAGCATCGAGCGGACGGCCGCGGTTCTCATGCACCGGTTCGCCGAGTCGCTCAAGGCACATGACATCACGCCGACGCAATACAACGTGCTGCGGATCCTTCGAGGTGCGGGCGGGCAGGGGCTCTGCCGCCACGAGATTCGCGATCGCCTGGTGTCGCAAGTGCCGGACGTCACGCGGCTGCTCGATCGCATGGAGGAGGCTGGGTTGGTCGCGCGTGAGCGCGACTTGACCGACCGCCGCCTCGTCACGACTCGCATCACCAAGGATGGGCTGAAGCTTTTGAAGCGGCTCGACGAGCCGGTGACCGAGGCGCATCGTCGCGAGCTCGGCCACATGACGCAGGCGCAGCTCAGAGCGCTGATCGATTTGCTGGCCGAGGCGCGTTCCCGCGCCTGAGCCTTGCAGCAGGTGCGGCCGCCGGGGCCGCAAGACAGGTGTGATCACAACGAATCTCGTGTCACCGTCCACCGCGGCACCTCAACCTCACGGAGATCGCCAATGACCGCCCCATCGCTCACCAGGTCCACGCCGTCGCAGCAGCAGCTGGGCATCGCCATCCTGCGCATCGTCACGGGTGTGGTGTTCGCGGCACACGGTGCCCAGAAGTTGTTCGTGTACGGATTCGCGGGCGTGTCTGGCGCGTTCGCCAAGATGGGGCTGCCGATGCCGGGAATCCTTGGGCCCTTCATCGGGCTGCTCGAGTTCTTCGGCGGTCTGGCCCTCATCATCGGGCTGCTCACCCGGCTCGCCGCGCTCGGCCTCGCCTTCGACATGCTCGGGGCCATCCTGTTCGTACACCTCGCCGGAGGCTTCTTCCTGCCCGCTGGCTACGAGTATGCGCTAACGCTGCTCGCGTCGATGATCTGCCTCGTGCTGGCGGGCTCCGGCTCGCTCTCGGTGGACTCCATGCTGGCCGCGCGTCGAGCCGGCGTCCGCTGACCGCTCGCTCACCGTACCGAACCTCGGAGTTGTTCCGATGACACATGCCACGCACGACACGACGGGCCCTGCGAGCGACGCCGAGCAGGCGTCGCTGGGGATCGCGGCGCCGCGCTACCGACTGCCTGCGGCGACGCAGCTTGGCCACGTTCGGCTTCAGGTCGCCGACCTCGAGCGGTCGCTCGCGTACTATGAGCGCGTGCTGGGCTTTCGCGTACTGACGCGCCGTGATGGTGACGTCACGCTCGGCGCCGTTGGCGATGATACGCCGCTCGTGGAGCTCCACGAGCGGCGCGGCGCCACGCCCGCGCCGCAGCAGGGGCGGCTCGGTCTCTATCATTTCGCCATTCTCCTGCCCGATCGTCCCGCGCTCGGGCGCTTTGTCGCGCACCTGGCGCAGATCGGCGCCCGGGCGGGCGCGTCCGACCACCTGGTGAGCGAGGCGATCTACCTGCGCGATCCGGACGGGCTGGGCATCGAGGTGTACGCGGACCGGCCGCGCGAGAGCTGGCGCACGGTGGACCGGGAGCTTCAGATGGACACCACGCCACTCGACCTCGACTCGGTCGTGCAGGCCGCGGGAGGCGTGTCGTGGAGCGGCATGCCACCGGGCACGCGCGTTGGCCACGTACATCTGCACGTGGGTGATCTGGAGAAGGCGGCCGACTTCTATCACGCCGCGCTCGGTCTCGACAAGATCGTCTGGAGCTATCCGAGCGCGCTCTTTCTCTCCGCTGGCGGTTATCACCACCATCTGGGAGTGAACACGTGGGCGGGCGCCGGCGCACCGCGTCCCACCGAGCAGGATGCGCGGCTGCTCGAGTGGCGCCTCGAGACGCCGGGCGCCGAGCGCGCCGTGGCCAGCCTGGCGGAGGCCGGTTATGCCGCGCGAGCGACGGACGACGGCTGGGTCGTCACCGATCCGTGGGGCACCGACCTGCGCCTGATCGCCCGATAGCGTCCATTCGTGCTCAGCCTGGCGTCGCTGGCGGGATGGGAGGACGCGGTGCTCGCGAGCATTCGTGGGGCCAGCGGCACGCCGGAGGAGCGGGATCGCCAGATCGAGCGCTCCGGACTGTACGGGGAGTATCCCGCCATCGTGCGCGCGTACATGGAGCTGTACGCCGCTCCCGAGCTGGCCCCCGAAGCGGTGAAGCGCGCCGTCTTTCTGGTGTGGCGCGGCGCGATGGCGCCGCCCTCCACGACCGGCATCGCCGCGCTGCCCGACGGCACCGCGCGCGCGGTGATCGAGGATCTCGACGCGCGCGTGCGACGTGGCGAGACGGACGCCGAGCTCGCGTGGATGCTCGCCCGGTACGCCGACGAAGGGCGGTTCGTGTTCGAGCTCTATGGAGGCACGCCGCACCTGTTCCGCTTCCTGGAATCCACCCCGCCCGACGCGTGGCGGTCGGCGGGCATCACGGCTGCGACGATGGCGCAGCGCGGCCAGTTGGGACGGTACTGGACGGAGCTCGCGGCCGACGCCCCGTAGGACATTCGGCCGCGAGCGTTTGATCAGGTCGGCGTGGGCGTCGGTATCGGAGCGTCCGACTTGGGGCGACGACCCCAGTGGCTGCGCGGCTCGACCGGTCGCGCGCGCGCTTCGAGCAGGTTGGAGTAGAAGGCGACGATCTTCGCCTTCACGGACTTCTGGGTATCGGCCGACACGGCCTGGAACGGGGCGTAGCGCTGACGATCGCCCGACACGTTGAACCACCACCAGGCGTCGTCCGGCGTCGAGCGGCGGGCTTCCACGCAGCACACATACGTGCGGCCTTCCTCTTCGAACTCAAACCCTCGGATCATCGGAGCTCCTCACGAGTGAGCTTCAATCTACCCTGTCGCGCGGGAGAACGCCTGTCTTGCGCGAACGACAAGAGGGCCAACCAGTGCGATAGGGCACAGAATTGCGTGTCGAATTGACCCTTTGCTACCGAGCGCCGCCGCTGGCACTCGAGGCCTCGCGTGACGAAGTTTCGATGACGGCAGTCGATCATCGTTACTCCCGCTGGAGATCCGGATGAAGCAGAAGCGCGCGCAGGAGCTGCGCGAAGCGTGGGGCGATGCGCCCTGCGAGCACCCCCAGCTCGCCAAGCTGTACGATCTCGGCGTTGCCACCGGAAGCTTCGCCTGCACGCAGTGCGGAAAGGTCTTCTCCTTTCGGGAGAAGGCGGAGCTGGCGGCGTCGCGCCGCCACTGAGATGAGCAAGACTTTCAAGATCATCGGGTCGGTCGTGGGAAGCATGTTGGGCGGTTGGCTGGGCGCCCGCATGGGTATCATGACCGGGTTTTTTCTCTCAACGGTCGGGATGGGCGTCGGTATCTACGCCGGCAGCCGCATTGCCGCATACTACGAGGTCTAGGAGCCCATGCGATCAGCCTTTGTGCTTGCCATTCTCTCGGCGTTTCCCACCATCGCGCACGCGCAGCGCTCGTGGCAGGACATCGGGACGACCTCCGTGGGCAATCACGTGTACGTGGACCCGCGCAGCATCAGGCGCGAAGGACCACTCGTGAAGGCCACGGTGCGCGTCGTGTTCACGGAGCCGGTCAAGGCGCGCAACGGCACGTGGGCCAGCTCGCGCACCCTCGCCACGTTCGACTGCGCGAAGAAGACGTTGGCCGCGAAGGAGAACGTCTTCTACTCCGACGCGAACAGCACGCAGGTCACCGAGCGCACCGTGATCAAGAAGCCGGGCTACGGCCCCGCGCTGGGCGGCTCGCTGGGCGCCGTGGCGCTCACATACCTCTGCGGAGCGAAGCCGTAGCGGTTACCGCCTGGTCGCAGCGAAGCCGCCGCACTCCTCGCCTCTTCCCAGCGAAGCGTCGCCCTTATCGCTTCTTCGCCAGGATGGTGCCGCGGCAGTTGGTCGCGCCGCAGTGGCAGGGATAGCGCTTCTTCGCTGCCGGCGAGTGGCGCTCCTCGAGCTCGTACGCGTAGTCGTAGGCGAGCTCCTCGCCGCGCACGATGTCCCGGATGGTCTCGATCCAGATCCTGCCGTCCTCGATCACCGCGTCGCAGTTGGGGTCGCACGAGTGGTTGATGAAGCGCGCGTCGTTGCCGTCCACGGCCGCATCGATCACGACGTCGTCGTCGATAGCGAAGAGAAAGGTGTGGTGGCGCTCGCCTGGCGCCTCGGGATAGCGCGCATCCGACTGCGCGGGCGTGAGGCGCTCCCCCGTATACTCGATCAGGCGCGTCCCCGCCGGAATGCGCCTGGTGGCGAATGCGCCGAGCCCCTGCATGGGCGACGCGCGGATCTCGAATGGTCGTTTCGGCGATGGGCGTGGCACCGGAGAAAGATAAGCGGCGAGCGTGATGCAACGGGCTCCGCGGGCCGCCCTCGATCGCCGTGTTGATGTATGTTCCCTGCATGACACCACGAACATCGAGCTCCGTGAGCTCGGACACCACCGCAGGCTTCTCCGGCCTCGGCCTCGACGAGCGCGTCGTCAATGCGCTGGCTGCGCTCGGTTACGAAGAGCCCACTCCCGTGCAGCGCGAGGCTATCCCGCCGCTGCTCGCGGGGCGCGACGTACTCGGCCAGGCGGCCACCGGCACGGGCAAGACGGCCGCGTTCGCGCTGCCGCTGCTTCATATCCTGACCCCCGACGCCGACGCACGCGAGCGAACCCGCGCGTTCATCCTCGTGCCCACCCGCGAGCTCGCGATGCAGGTTGCCGAGGCCGTGCACAAGTACGGCCGCGCCATGGGCATCGTCGCGATGCCGATCTACGGCGGGGCCAGCATGGAAACGCAGATTCGGTCCCTCAAGCGCGGCGTCGACGTCGTCGTCGCCACGCCGGGCCGCGCGCTCGATCACATCCGTCGGAAGACCCTCCGTCTGGAGGGTGTGCGTACGGTGATCCTCGACGAGGCCGACGAGATGCTCGACATGGGATTCGCCGAGGATCTCGAGGCGATCCTCGACGCCATGCCGGCCGAACGGCAGACGGCGCTGTTCTCCGCCACCCTGCCGCCGCGCATCGCCGACATCGCGAACAAGCACCTCAAGGATCCGGTGCGCGTGCGCATCGACCGCGAGGTCGTGCCGGCGGGCTCGGCACCGCGCGTCCGTCAGGTCGCGTACATCGTCGCGCGCGCCCACAAGATGGCGACGCTGGGACGCATCATCGACGTGGAGAATCCGACGTCCGCGATCGTGTTCTGCCGCACCCGCACGGAGGTGGACGAGGTCACCGAGACGCTCAATGGGCGTGGCTATCGCGCGGAAGCGCTGCACGGCGGACTGTCGCAGGAACAGCGCGACCGCGTGATGAAGAAGTTCCGCGCCAACACGACCGATCTGCTCGTCGCTACCGACGTCGCCGCACGTGGGCTCGACGTGCAGCACGTATCGCACGTCGTGAACTACGACGTGCCGAGTGCCGCGGAGGCGTACGTGCACCGGATCGGCCGCACGGGGCGCGCGGGCCGCGAGGGCGTCGCCATCACGCTCGCCGAGCCGCGCGAGCACCGTCTGCTGCGCAACATCGAGTATCAGACGAAGCAGAAGATCGAGATCGCCGCGGTGCCGACCGTCGCCGACCTGCGCGCGCGCCGCCTGGAGATGACCCGCGCCTCGCTGCGCGAGACGATCATCGCCGGGGGGCTCGACCAGTTCCGCGTGCTCGTGGATTCGCTCGCGCAGGAGTTCGACATCATGGACGTGGCGGCGGCGGCGGTGAAACAGGCCGACGCGAAGGATGGCCCGGGGGACGCCGAGGAGATTCCAGCCGTCACCATTCGCACCGAGCGGCCGAGTCGCCACGAGCGGGAGCGTGCCCCGACCGCGAAGGCCGGATCACGACGCCACGAAGCCGCCAAGGCGGGGGCGCGTGGCGCCGCCGGCAAGCGGGAGCGGATCACCCCCGAGTGGGACGTGGCGCGGCTGTACATCGGCGCCGGACGCCAGGCCAAGGTGCGCCCCGCGGACCTGGTGGGCGCCATCGTGAACGAAGCTGGCGTCGACCCGCGGGCGATCGGGGCCATCCAGATCACGGAACGGTTCTCGCTGGTCGAGGTCCCCGACGAGATCGCCGACGGGATCATCGATACCCTCCGGGGCGCCACGATCAAGGGCAAGCGCGTTCCGGTCCGCCGCGATCGGGAGCAGGGTGGAGCGGGGTGACGGTGTCTGGTACGGGCGGGTTAGGTTCCAACAGCCGGAACCCATCTCACAAATACTTCACATGATGCGCATTCAACGTCTTCTTTCGCTCGTGCTGCCGCTGACCCTGGCGGCCTGCCTGTCGGGCACCACGGACCCCGTGCTCGCAACCGTAGAGACGACGACGTTCGCCCCGGCCCTCGGGGTGGACCTCGCCACGTCCACGAAGACCGCGTCGGGGCTGTACTATCGGGACATCACCGTCGGGACAGGAACGACGCTCGCCAGGGGTCAGCGGGTCGGCGTGTACTACGACGGCTACTTCTCCGATGGCACGCGGTTCGACCACCTGCTGGCGTCGGACGCCACCCCGGCGCCCGCACCGTTCAGCTTCACCCTCGGCAGCGGGCAGGTCATCTTCGGCTTCGACGAGGGGGTGACCGGAATGAAGATCGGAGGGATGCGGCAGATCATCATCCCCCCGGCGCTGGCCTACGGATACCAGCGCAACGACGTTCTCATCTTCAACGTCGAAGCCATCAGCGCGCAGTAGCAGGCCGCCACGGCCCCGTGCGGCCTGTCACGACCCGTCGCTGGCCTCCGGGCCAGCGACGGGCTATATCATGGCCAGCGCAGCCCCACAGTGAGGATGGGTGGCCCTCGGCGGCCAGCGAGACCATCCTCATCGCCCTCGACTTTCAGAACGAGAGACCGTGTACACCTACGTCTACTACATCGCGGAGAAAGTCCCCGGTGCGATGGAGATGCAGCGCTTCGCGCATCCCATCCACGTCGGCATCGTGTCGGCGAGCGATCACGAGGCAGCCTACAGCGCCGTGCTCGACGACCTGCGTCCCACGTTCGCCGACGCGCCCCAGCATCTCGAAGTACGCTTCGAGGTCCTGACCGCTCCGCGCAGCGGCAGCGGCGTGTGGCGTCATGGCAAGCCGATCGACACGGACATCACGTTCACGTCCGCGGACTGATCGCGAATCATCAGACCGTGAGATGGGTCCCGCCGCGCTCGCCATTTGCCTGACGCGAAAGCGCGACGGCGCGGTAGTCCTCGAGCTGCGCCGCGCTGATGGCACCTCCACGTGGCAGAAGCGCACAGGGCCGACGGCGCACTTCTTCGCCGTCCATGATCTCACGCACTATGCGGTAGAGACCGTGCTTGGCTACGAGCGCGCGTTCTACGGGCTCGTCGCGGAGGGATGGGATCTCGCCGACTTCGGCCAGCCGTGGCCGCGGGGCCGTCTCCCCGACGACGCCCTACCGGCGGAAGTGATCGTGGGCTGCTTCGATCGCCAGCGCGCCGCCGGCGAGCCGCTGACGGCGGACGACTGCAATGCGACGGCCGCCTCGTACTTCTCCAATGCCGGTCGCGAGTCTCCGCTCGCGCTCACCGACGATGATCTCGCGCGCGTGCGTGCGCGCCTGTCGGACCTGGTCTGGCGCTGGTATGCGCTTCCCGAGGGTGAAACGTTGGAGCTGTCGTTTCCGGGGGAGCGGTGAGGCGGTGAAGCACTCGAGCACCCAGGTCGAACTCGACTGACTCCCTGGCCGACTGTTCGAGTGAGTACCAAGAACGGCGTTGCCCGATCGTGAGTCGGAGCACAGTCGGCCAGAGCCCGAGTGAACTCCGACCGTACCGCCTCACCGCCTGAGCGCCTGCGACTCTTCCGTCACACCCTCGGCCGCCGGCCGCCGCGAATGAGGCGGAGAATGAAGATCAACACCACCGCGCCGATGAACGCGACGAAGATCACACCGGCCAGACCTCCCATCGGCGACGTGACGCCGAGGCTGCGAAACAGCCATCCGCCGATGAACGCGCCGACGATGCCGATGATGATGTCGCCGATGATGCCGTACCCGGTTCCGCCCATCACGAGCGATGCGAGCACACCGGCCACGAGCCCGACGATGATCCAGGTAAGAAGATCCATGTGCCGTTCCTGTGGGAGGGAAGATGAGAGCGCCCCTACGCGGGCAACTCACATGCCATGGCCGAGGTTGGTTAGCGAATGCACCGCTATCGCTGGATGAGTAGCGGCGTGGCGGTGGTCAAGCGCACCGTGCGCGATTCGCCGAGGTGCAGGAGACCTTTCACCCAGTCCATGCTGCGCTCCTGGCCGGCGTTCTCCATGATGAGGAGTGCCAGCTCCGCCGCTTCGTCAGGATCCATCCGCAGGCAGCCGTGCGACGCGGCCCCGCCCAGCGACTCCACCTCGTCCGTGCCATGGATGTAGTAGTCGGGCTCGCGAAAGAAGATCTTGACCATCTTCATCGGGTTGGCGGGATGACCAGGTCCCTTGGCCGATTTGCCTTTCGCCCAAGATGCATCGGGCGGAATCCACGCGGGATTCCAGATGATCTTCTGGATGTTGAACAGCCCTGTGGGTGTCGGGTATCTGCCCTGTCCGATGGCCACGTCGTATTCCTTCACGACCTCGCCGTCCTTGCGCACGGTGAGCCGGCGAGAGCTGAGGCTTACCGTCAACTCGAGCGGCGAGTCGGCCGCCGCCGGCGCCGTCAACGCGCCAAGCCCGATCACGAGCGCCATGGCGAGCGGGACGGCAAAGAGTGCGATGGTCCTTCGAGAACGTCTCTGAATCATTCTGTCGGCGGCGAAGAGGTGAGTCTGGTGTCGGTGCCTAAACACTTGGGCAAGCCACGTTCCAGCGCTCAGTGGGCCTTCGTTCCCCACACGCGACGCCATGCTATGCCTCCGCAGATGGGCGCATGACCACCACTCCACTCCACCACGGGATCTCGAGATGATGTCAGCAATCCGTCCGCTGCGCGGCACCGTCGCGCTCGCGTCGCACCTCCTCCTGCTGTTCGCCCCGCGCATCGCCGCGCAGGGGGTCGCCGGTCCGTCCCACGCGACGTCGACTGTCGCGGAGCGCCTCGCGCGCTACAGCACCGTGTCACTCGGCGCCGACACCATGGTGCTCACCGCGCGCGAGCGCCGCATGGTCCCGCTGCTGATCGACGCCGCCCGCGAGATGCACCGGATCTACTGGCAGCAGGCGTACGGGAGCCGGGACTCGCTGCTGCGGTCGATATCGGATGCCGACACCAGGCGGCTCGCGGAGATCAACGTCGGCCCATGGGACCGGATCGACAACAATGCGCCCTTCGTTCGCGGCTTCGGTGCCAAGCCGGCGGGCGCGAACTTCTACCCGCGCGACATGAGCAAGGACGAGTTCGAGCGCGCGGTGCAGGGCGGTGGCGCGCGCGCCGACAGTCTCAAGTCGCTGTACACCATGATACGCCGGGACGCATCCGGAAAGCTCGTGGCGATTCCGTACTCTCGGTTCTTTGCGGCGTCCAACGAGCGTGCCGCCGCGAAGCTGCGCCAGGCGGCGACGCTCGCGGACGACGCGGGCCTTCGGCGCTATCTCACGCTGCTCGCGACGGCGCTCACGACCGATCGCTATCAGCCCAGCGACCTGGCGTGGATGGACATGAAGAACAACACGCTCGACATCGTGCTCGGTCCCATCGAGACGTACGAGGACGAGCTGTTCGGCTACAAGGCGGCGAACGAGTCGTTCGTGCTCGTGAAGGATCAGTCGTGGAGCAAGCGCCTCGCGAAATATGCGCGCCAGCTGCCGGCGCTCCAGCGAGGGATCCCGGTGCCCGACGCCTACAAGCGCGAGACACCCGGCACCGACGCCGACCTCAATGCCTATGACGTGCTCTACGTGGCGGGTCAGGCGAACGCCGGCGCCAAGACGATCGCGATCAACCTCCCGAACGACGAGGAGGTGCAGCTGAAGAAGGGGACCCGCCGGCTTCAGCTCAAGAATGCCATGCGCGACAAGTTCGACCGCATTCTCCTCCCGATCGCGCGCGAGCTCATCGTCGAGGACCAGCTGCCTCGCGTGACATTCGACGCGTTCTTCGAGAACGTGATGTTCCACGAAGTGGCGCACGGGCTCGGCATCAAGAACACCATCGACGGCAAGGGCACCGTTCGCGCCGCGCTCAAGGAGCGCAACGGCGCGCTCGAGGAAGGCAAGGCCGACATCCTCGGCCTCTACATGATCCGCCAGCTCAACGCGCAAGGCGAGATGGGCAGTGAGTCGATCGACGACAATTACGTGACCTTCCTCGCGAGCCTGTTCCGATCCGTGCGCTTCGGCGCCAGCGACGCGCACGGGCGCGCGAACGTCGTCGCGTTCAACTACCTCCAGAACCGTGGCGCCTTCACGCGAGAGGCGAGTGGGAAGTATCGGGTGAACGCGGCGAAGATGCGTACGGCGACGGACGAGCTGTCACGGGAGATCCTGACCTTGCAGGGCAACGGCGATTATGCCGGCGTGGGGCGGCTGAACTCCGAGCTCGGCGCCATCGCTGGCACCCTGCAGGGCGACCTCGGGCGGCTCGCGTCCAAGGGAATCCCCGTGGATCTCGTCTACGACCAGCGGCGGTGATCGAGGGACGTTCCGCCCCTCAGGACACCGCTTCCAGCCCGTGCTGGTGACGTAACGCACAACTCTCCTGCTCATCCCGGGCCCGGCTCCCCGCCGGGCCCGATCGGGCTCGCCCGGCGAGAAACTCGCCGTCGCCCGGATCGTCCTTGAAGTAGCGGCCTGGACCGTTGCGACGGTCCCGCTGACGTAGTTCCCTCCTCCAATTCTCCCCCGTCTTCCATGCTGCGCGCTCTCCTGCTGAGTGCCGCGCTGGTTGGCCCGGGCACTCCGCCGGCCAAGCCCATCGCCCCCAAGAAGCCACCCGTGCGCGCCGTTGCTGCTCCCGCCAAGGGTGGCGGCCCCGTCGCGCTGGCTGATAGCGTGGTGATCGAAAAGAAGGCGCACCGTCTCACGCTGTACCATCTCGGCCGGCCCATGCGCACGTACCAGGTGGCGCTCGGGAGGCAGCCGGTGGGTGACAAGCAGGGCGCCGGCGATCGCCGGACTCCGGAAGGCCTCTTCTCCATCGAAGACCGGAACCCGAACAGCCGGTTTCATCTCTCGCTTCGCATCTCCTATCCCGACTCCGCGCATCGCGCGCGTGCCGAGGCGCTCGGCGTCTCGCCCGGCGGCGACATTATGATTCACGGGCTGCCGAACGGTCAGGGAAGGATCGGCGCCGCGCATCGCGCATACGACTGGACCAATGGTTGTGTCGCGCTCACCGACGAGGAGATCGAGGAGCTTTGGTACACTGTGCCCATCGGGACGCCCGTCGAGATCAAGCCATAGCGCACACAGGGTGAGCGGGTGCTCGCGTACCTGCTCGACCTGATCGGCGTCTCTGTCTTCGCGATCAGCGGGGCGCTGGTCGCCGGCCGGCGTGGACTCGACCTGATTGGCGTGATGGTGCTTGCGGCCGTGACGGCAGTCGGCGGCGGCACGATTCGCGACGTGCTGCTGGACCGTCACCCGATCTTCTGGCTCGCGGACCCGGCGTATCTGATCGTCATCGTCGCGTCGGCGCTCCTCACCGTGGCATACACGCGCTGGCGGCCGGCGCCTCGTGCCGCGCTGCTGGTGGCTGACGCCCTTGGTCTCGCCCTGTTCAGCATCGTGGGCGCGCAGATCGCGCAGGCGTCCGGCCTGCCGGCGGTGAGCGGAATCCTGCTCGGCACGGTCACCGGCACCGCTGGCGGTGTGGTGCGCGACGTGTTGGCCGCCGAGGTCCCGCTCATCCTGCGACGCGGGAACCTGTACGCGACCGCGGCGATCGCTGGTACGTCCACGTACTTCCTGCTCGTGAACGCGGGTACGACGGCGGGACCCGCATCGCTGATCGGGATGGCGGTGTGCGCCGGCCTGCGCTTCGCGTCGATCTGGTGGGGACTGCAATTGCCCATCTATCAGCTCGGCGACGACGGCGTGGCCACGGAGCGCGATGAGTGACTAGGTTGCGGGGTCCTCTCACGCATCCCATGGACACCACCGCCATCTTCCTCGACCGATCGAGACACTATCTCGCCGTCGAGTACCCGACCAAGATCCGCCGCTGCCTCGACGTGCTACCGTCCGACGCGCTCTGGCGTCGCGAGGACGAGCAGTCGAACAGCATCGGGAATCTGCTGCTTCATCTCGCGGGGAACGTGCGGCAGTGGATCGTCAGCAGCGTGGGGGGCGCGCCGGATTCGCGCTATCGAAGCGGCGAGTTCGAGGCGCGGGACGGCGCGGACGTCGAGACGCTGTTCGCGGCACTCCGGCGCACGCTCGACGACGCCGACGCCGTGATCGCGACGCTCACGCCGGAGAGGCTGCTCGAGCGGTGCACCATCCAGGGACGGGATGTGTCGGTGCTCGAGGCGGTGTATCACGTCGTCGAGCACTTTGCCCTGCACACGGGCCAGATCATCCTGTTGACGAAGCGGCACGCGCCGGGCCGCATCCGGTTCTACGAGGATGCGGGCGGGCTGGCCATCGCGCGCTGGCGTGAATAGCCGCCGGCGGAGCTAGTAGATGTAGACCTTCGTCCCCACCGGCACGTTGTCGTACAGCCACTCGATGTCTTCGTCGCGAAGTCGAATGCAGCCGTGCGTGACCGCGGAGCCGATCGAGTTCGTGTAGGGCGTACCGTGCAGCTGATAGCCGTCGCCCAGCGCGAGTCGGAAATGCCCGAGCTCCCCCTGGATCGTGCGGTGCTTGGTGCCGGCAGGCGGAATGAACAGCGTATTGTCGAAGACGACGTGCTCGTCGAGCACGAGCGGCACGAACTCCTTCTCTCCCGGGGAGATGACGCCGACCTCGTCGCCCTTCACCAGGAGCCGCGAGCCGTCGCGCAGACGCACGACCTGCCCGCGCTGGAGGGAGCGCAGCTTGAGGTGGTGCTCGAGCGCCACCTCGGCGAAGTGCCATTCCGGCGGCGTCCACGTGGGCTCGGTGTCCTTCGAGATCACGCGCCGCACGCCGCGCGGGGTTTCGAAGCGCCAGGAGCGGCCCTCGTACGTGAGCGTGGCGTTCATGGCGGTGGCGGCCGGTGCGGTGAGCAGCGTGTCGTCCTTGTTGATCACGTGCAGCTCGTGCGCGAAGATGTCCACGATGATGCGGTAGCCGTCGGCGCGCTCGGCGGCGGCGCGGGCGGCGGAATATTCGAGGCTGTCCTTGCGGGAGCGAAAGACGCGGCGTGTGGCGCGTGCGGGGGCGGCCACCTCGGCCGCACTCACGTCGCCATCGGAGGACTCGACCGTGGTGGCGAGGCTATCGTCGCTGCGGCGGGCGATCTTGCGCAGCAGGGAGACGAGCCAGCCGCGTCCCGCCTGGGCGGAGTCCTCCCTCGCGACGGTCGACGGCGTATCGCGCGCGGGCTCGGTGCTCTGGGCGCCGGCAGCGGAGGCCGATACGAGCGCAAGCAAGCTCAGCCGAATGAACAGAATGTTTAGTCGCGACATGATTTGAAACTACACTGCGGAGGATGTGAATGTTCACATCCTCCGCAGCAAGCGTTCCACAAATTTTTACGATCCAGCAACGGCTCGTGGGACTTTAGTAGAACTTGATACCGCCGTACACGGGGAACATGTGCGCGTTCTTGGCGGGCGTGCTGATCGTCATGTAACGACCCTCGGCGTAGAGGTGCAGGCCGCCGACGCTGAAGTCCACGCCCGGGCCTACATCCCAGTATCCGTGGCCACCGCTGACGTTGAGCAGACCCTTACCCGTGTTGATGTACTGAATCGCCGGAACGGTTCCAAAGTTCGCCCAGCCGCCGCCACCGAACGCATAGAGTACGGGGTTCAGCTTGCTCGAGCGATCGATCGGGAAGCGCAGGATGACGTCGCCGCCAACCGTCCACACCGTTGGGCTGGTGCAGGAAGCCACGCGGCAATCCCTGTCACGCTTGCCGATCTTGCCAAACGTACCGTCGGCGCGCACCCCGAACATGCTCGAAGCAGACG
>JBJMNM010000144.1:0-3303 GCA_045804305.1 Gemmatimonadaceae bacterium
GACGCTCGAGGTACTGAGACGCGGCCGCTGCTCAACTCCCTGAGCGCAACGCACAACGCGCTGCTCGACGCTCTCAAGGCCGTGCGCGGCACGCACAAGGTGACCGATCAGAACCCGGAGAATCAGTACCAGGCGCTCAAGCGTTACACGCGCGACCTCACCGAGGATGCGCGCAGCGGCAAGCTCGATCCGGTGATCGGCCGCGACGAGGAGATCCGCCGCTGCATGCAGGTGCTGTCGCGCCGCACGAAGAACAATCCGGTATTGATCGGCGAGCCCGGTGTGGGGAAGACGGCGATCGTCGAAGGGCTCGCGCAGCGCATCGTCAATGGCGACGTGCCGGAGAGCCTGAAGGGCAAGAGCCTCGTCTCGCTCGACCTTGGCGCGCTCATCGCCGGCGCGAAGTTCCGCGGTGAGTTCGAGGAGCGCCTCAAGGCGGTCCTCAGGGAGCTCACCGAGGGAGAAGGGCAGTTCATCACGTTCATCGACGAGCTCCACACCCTCGTGGGCGCCGGCAAGGCCGAAGGCTCGATGGACGCGGGGCAGATGCTCAAGCCCATGCTCGCGCGCGGGGAGCTGCATGTCGTGGGCGCCACGACGCTCGACGAGTACCGCAAGCACGTGGAGAAGGACGCCGCGCTCGAGCGCCGGTTCCAGCCCGTCTACGTGGGCGAGCCGAGCGTCGAGGCCACGATCGCGATCCTGCGCGGGCTCAAGGAGCGCTACGAGGCCCACCACGGCGTGCGCATCACCGACAGCGCCGTGATCGCCGCGGCCACGCTGTCGCACCGCTACATCTCTGACCGCTTCCTGCCCGACAAGGCAATCGATCTGCTGGACGAGGCCGCGTCGAAGCTGCGTATCGAGATCGATTCGATGCCGCAGGAGATCGATGAGGTGGAGCGAAGGGTGATGCAACTGGAGATCGAGCTCACGGCGCTGCGGAAGGAGAAGGACGACGCGTCGGTGGAGCGCCGGAAGGCGATCGAGCGCGAGCTGGCAGAGCTGAAGGAGCGGTCGTCGGCGATGAAGGCGGTGTGGCAGCAGGAGAAGGAGACGCTGAGCGCGGTCGGCCGTATCAAGCAGCAGATCGAGCAGGCGAGGATCGAGGCGGAGCAGGCGGCCCGCGCGGGCGATCTTCAGAAGGCGGCGGAGATCAGCTATGGTCGCATCCCGGAGCTCGAGCGTCAGCTCAAGGGCGCGGAGAGCAAGCTCGCGAGCGCGGGCGGACGTCCGCAGTTCCTCAAGGAGGAGGTCACGGCCGAGGACATCGCGGAGGTCGTCGCGCGATGGACCGGCATCCCCGTGTCGCGCATGCTCGAGGGGGAGCGCGAGCGGCTGGCCAAGCTCGATCAGGAGCTGGCGCAGCGCGTCGTCGGGCAGGACGAGGCGGTGCAGGCGGTGGCGAACGCGGTGCGCCGGTCGCGCGCCGGTTTACAGGACCCCAACCGTCCGATCGGCTCATTCATCTTCCTGGGGCCGACTGGAGTTGGCAAGACTGAAACGGCGAGGGCCCTCGCCGACTTCCTGTTCGACGACGAGCACGCGATGGTACGCATCGACATGTCCGAATACATGGAGAAGCACGCCGTCGCGCGGTTGATCGGCGCGCCGCCGGGCTACGTGGGCTACGAGGAGGGCGGTCAGCTCACGGAGGCCGTGCGTCGCCGTCCCTATTCGGTGATCCTGTTCGACGAGATCGAGAAGGCGCATCCCGATGTGTTCAACATCCTGCTCCAGATCCTCGACGACGGCCGCCTCACGGATTCGCAGGGGCGCACGGTGGATTTCCGGAACACGGTGATCATCATGACGTCGAACATCGGGAGCCACTTCATCCTCGAGCATGCCGGGGGGGATTGGGCGCTCGTGGAGACGCAGGTCAACCAGGCGGTGCGCACGCACTTCAAGCCGGAGTTCCTCAACCGCGTCGACGACATCATCATCTTCCGTCCCCTCGGCCCCGCGCAGATCGAGCACATCGTCGACCTGCAGCTCCAGCGGTTCGACAGGCTGCTGGCGGAGCGCAAGATCACGATGGAGATCACGCCCGAGGCGAAGCGGCTGCTGGCGGAGGAAGGCTACGATCCGGCGTTCGGTGCGCGGCCGCTCAAGCGGGCCATTCAGCGGATGATCCAGAACCCGCTCGCCCTCGCGTTGCTCGAGGGGCGCTTCCACGACGGCGATCACATCGTGGTCACCGTGGGTCCGAGCGGCGCGCTGCAGTTCGAGAAGGCGGAGGCGGGGGCGGCGGCACCCGCGGGCGTGGCATAGCGAATCGCGGCCGTGCGGCGGGCCTGCTAGCTTCCGCCGCATGACGGAGCCCAAGGGGACGGCAGACGACCGCGCGTTGATGCAGGTGGCATTGCGCGAGGCGCGGTCGGCCATGGCCGCGGGCGACGTGCCGGTGGGCGCCCTCGTCGTCCGTGCGGGCGAGATCATCAGTCGCGCGTCCAACCGCACGCTCCAGGATCAGGATCCCACCGCGCACGCCGAGACGCTCGCGCTTCGTGGGGCGAGCCGGGCACTCGGCAGCTGGCGGCTGGGCGGCTGCACGCTGTACGTCACGCTCGAGCCGTGCGCGATGTGCGCGGGCGCGCTCGTGCTCGCGCGGGTCGATCGCGTGGTGTTCGGCGCGTGGGACGACAAGGCGGGGATGGCGGGGTCCGTCGGGGATCTGCTGCGGCATCCGCGACTCAACCATCGCCCCGACGTGCTGGGGGGCGTGCTGGCGGACGAAACGGGCGCGCTGCTGCGCGACTTCTTCGCTGGGCGGCGCGGGCGCGAGTTCGTTGACACACCCGACGCCTCGGCCTAAATTCAACGGCTGTTCCGGACAGGTGGCTGAGTGGTTGAAAGCACCGGTCTCGAAAACCGGCGTACCCGCAAGGGTATCGTGAGTTCGAATCTCACCCTGTCCGTTCGTCGCTCGGAAAGGAGTCGTGGGGCCCGTCAGCGCGCTGGTCCGGCGAGCATGCGCCGCCGGCGCGCTTGGTTCAGGTGGCGGTGACGCGTCCACGCAGTGTTGGATCGGTGGCCGAGTGGTTTAAGGCGCACGCCTGGAAAGTGTGTGTACGTGAAAGCGTACCGTGAGTTCGAATCTCACCCGATCCGTTCACGAACAACGAGCCCCGCAACAGGCTAGACCGCTGTGCGGGGCTTTGTCGTGCGGCAGTTCCGACGGCGAGTCTCTCACTAGCGAGATGAAGAAATGATCGCTCGGTACGCTACCTTGATCGCGGCGGCGATCACCTCGCTTGGCCTGCGGCCGATGCTCGCGCAGACCGCCTCGTGTGCGGCCAC
>JBJMNM010000145.1:0-2628 GCA_045804305.1 Gemmatimonadaceae bacterium
TCGGCGGCGGTAGCTCTGCGGTTTCGTGGAGTCGCGGGCCGCATCCGCGAGAACGTCCCACCGCGACTGGCTGTCCACGAGAATCATCGGCAGCAGCGCCTGCTGTGCCGCCCGCCCATCGCCGCGGCGGGCCAGCGTCCGCAGGTACGTGCCCGCCTCCGTCGTGCTCACCATTCCCAGGTCGAGCACCGAGTCACCGAGGACAGGGAGCGGGCCCGCCATCACGCGGAGCGTGCTCGGTTGACCCTCCACCACTCGCACCGTCACCCGCATCGGACCGTGCACGCACGGCGGCGGTGTCCACTCTCGCCCGCCGGAGTACTCGACGTACATGAAGCTGCGGCCGCTGCCAAGGCCGTCCGACATCGAGGTCGCTCCATCGCCACACACCTCCGGGCGTGCGCGCGTGGAGAACGCCACCGTGCGAGTGCCCACGCCCTGGATGCGTTGCGCGAGCGGCGACTGCGCCGCTACCGACAGCCATGGAATGCAGAGCAGTGTGCTGAGACGCAGCCGCATGCTCACCTCACTGATTCAGGAGATCGAGCAGGAACTGTTTCACGCGCGGATCCTTGCGCTGGCTGAGCGAGTAGATCGCCTTCTTGCGGAGCTCAGGATTCTTCTCCGACTTCGCCACCTGCAGGAGCTTGTCGGTGGCCTCCGCTTCCTTCCGCTGCGAGTACACGTAGAGCAGCTGATCCTGCATCTCCGTCTGGCCGGATAGCTCATCATAGAGAGGGAGCAGCTCCTTCAGCTCGGCGCCGCCCTGGCTCGCGTAGTAGAGGGCCTTCTTGCGCGGCTCGAGCTCCTGCTTGCGGTCCAGCGCGACGCCGAGCAGCCATGCGGTGCGGTCGGGTGTCTTCTGATTGGCGACGGCGCGGATGATCGCCTCGCGGATCTCCGGACTGGCCGTCTTGGCGAACAGCGCCCGCAGGTAGTCGCTCTCGTCGCCATTGCGGCGGCCATTGCCGACATAGTACACCGCCCGCACGCGCAGGTCGGTTGGGACGCTCGACATCTCGGCGAAGCGCCGGATCGCCAGCCGGGCCACCGGGCTGCGATGCTGCGACAGGGCGTACAGCGACTTGTCGCGGAGGTCGGCGTCCGTCGTGTTGAACAGGATCGAGTCGAGGGCGCGCGCGGCGCGCTCGGTGTTCACCTGCGACAGCCACTGCACGGCTTCACGCCGCACGTTCACGCTCGGGTCGGTGCTGGCGACGCGCAGCAGGATGTCGGCGCGCTCCTCTTCCTTCGTCTGCGCGAGGAGATACACCGCCTGCCGGCGCAGGCCCACGGAGCAATCGTCCTTCCGCTCGAGCACCTTCTGGAGCACGGGCAACACCTGGTCGGGGTCCTGCTGGATGAGGCCGCGGAGAGCGGTCATGCGCATCTCGTCGTCCTCGGTGGGGCAGCGCTTCTCGGACAACAGCACCTTCCCACCGGTGATGATCTCCTCGCCGGCATTGCCGTCACCGCGTTTCGCCTGCTCAGCGCGGATGCTCGCGCGCAGTTGCTTGGCGTCGTTCAGCGTGCCAGCCTTGGGATAGCGCGTCGCCTGGCGGTCGAGATCGGCGACCGCCATGTCGAGCTCGCGCGAGGTGCCGCTCCGATAGAGCGCGTACGCGCGGTAGTAGAGCGCATCAGGGGCGAACTCCGAATCGGGGTAGCGATCCGCGACCATCGCGAAGAGCGTCGCCGCGCGCCGATAGTCGCCGTCGTTGAGCGCCGCGCGAGCGAGCTTGTAGAGGGAGTCGGCCGGATCGGCGGTCCGTCGCGCGGACAGCTCGGGAAGCACGGGCGCGCGGACCGGCGCGACCGCATCGACGTCCCGGGGATGGGGGCCTTGCGCGCCGGCAGCACCGCCGACGAGCAGGAAAGAGAAGGCAAGGAGGAAGCGCATGGTCGTCATGTCGACTCAGGTTCCGGCCGACGCGGACGCGCCGGCGGGGATCGTGGAGCGAAGCTTCGGGAGCACGTTGCGGCGGTCGAGCGACTGGTTGATCGCATCGAGGTCGCCGCGCCGCCCTTCGGCGGTGTACTGCGAGATCTGCATGAGCACCAGCTCGAGATCCTCGAGCAGGTGGGTGAGCACGGGATCGTCGTTGGTGCGGGTGGCCAGGAGCAGCCGGGTGTTGCGCAGGAGATCGCGAGCGAGAGCGCCGAACTGCGCATCGGCCTTCGTGCCGCCTTCGGTGGTACGCGCCTGGGCACGGAAGCTGGTGAGCAGTACTTCGGTGCGCGCCATGTGCTCCACGACAGCGAGCCGGTAGGCGCTCATGTCGCTGCCATCACCCACGGCGCCGGGCACGTGACGCTCGACGCCGTACGCGGCGAGATCGCGCGACCTGCCTGGCGCACTCTCGCGCAGCGAGCGGATCCGGTCGTTGCGCTCGCTACGCGCCGGATTCGTCACCTCGGTCGGCGACGCGCTGCCGCTCACGGCTGGCGCAGCCCCGGCAGCCGAATCGTCCGCGCTGGCGGCGACGCGGGTGGCCACCCCGCTGTCCGAGCCATCGGCCGGAGCGGTGGGCGCCTTCGTCGCGACGGCGACCGGACTGCCGGCACTGGTGGCCCGGTGCGACACCCGGCCGATCGCGATGCCGAGGACCAGCACCGCCGCGATCCCGA
>JBJMNM010000146.1:0-5290 GCA_045804305.1 Gemmatimonadaceae bacterium
CGGCGCCCAGCTCACGCTCGGCAACTACGTGGGCGAGGGTCAGCGCATCCTCACCGAGACGCGCCTCGCCGCGAGTGGCGTGCACAGCACCGTGACGCCGTACGAGGCGCTCCCGGGCGCGAGCGTGCTCGTTCGCTCCGGCGACGCGACGGCGACACGCGACATCACCGGGCTCACGCTCGGGGGCGGCACCTTTCTGCCCGCCGACGATCGACGCTGGACGGCCGAAGGCGCCAACGAGACGATCTGGAATGCCGGTGGCCGCCGGCATCGCTTCAAGGCGTTGGCCTGGGCGCGCGCCGACGGATTGCGACAGGAGGGCGTCGCGAACTCGTTCGGCAGCTATGCCTTCAACTCCATCGGGGATCTCGAGGCCGGACGTCCGGCCAGCTTCTCGCGGACCCTCACGCAGCCGGTGCGCTCCGGCACCGTCTGGAATGTCGCGACCGCGCTCGCGCACCTTTACGCGCCCTCGCGCTTCTTCAGCGTGCTGTATGGGGCACGCATGGAGGCCGACGGCGTCGCCGGCGCACCCGAGCGCAATCCGGCACTCGAGCAGGCGCTGGGCGTCACCACCGGCGCCGCGCCGGCACGCTTCCATATCAGCCCGCGCGCAGGGTTCTCGTACACCTACAATCGCGACAAGGACAACGGCAGCGGTACGAACCAGAACCCGGTCGGCCGCTTCTACCGCACCACCGTTGGCGTGATTCGCGGTGGCATCGGGGAGTTCCGCGATCTGCTGCGGCCGGATCTACTCGCGTCGGCGTCGGCCGGAACTGGACTGCCGGGCGGCACCGCCGTGCTGTCGTGCGTCGGCGCGGCGGTGCCGGCGGTGGACTGGACGAGCTTTGCCGCGGATCCGTCGTCCATTCCGACACAGTGCCTCGATGGCAGCGGCCCGCTCGCCGAGCGCGTGCCCTCTGTCACGTTGATCGACCCGTCGTATGACGTGCCGCATAGCTGGCGCGCGTCGCTGGACTGGAACACCAATCTGGGGAGCTGGCTCGTGCGCGTCGCGGGTCTCGGCTCCTACGACCTCGCGCAGCCCGGCTGGATCGACGTGAACTTCGGGGGGGCGCAGCGGCTCGCGCTCGCCGGAGAGGGGAATCGTCCCGTCTATGTCGCGGCCGATGCCATCGATCCGGCGAGCGGCGCCGTATCGGCGACGGAATCGCGCCGGTCCCCGCAGTTCGGCCGCGTGGTCACCCGCGTGAGCGATCTGCGCGGGTACGGCGGCCAGCTCACCTTCGGGCTCGCGCCCGACGTGTTCAAGTTCCGGTCGCGGCGGTCGGTATTCGCGTCGATGAACTACACGCTTCAGGGCACGCGCCGCGAATTCCGCGGTTTCGACGGCGCCGGGTTCGGCGACCCGCGGGAGCGCGAATGGGCGCCCGGTGTGAACGACGCCCGCCATGTCGTGGTTCTCACCGGCGGCATCAGCACGGAGACGATCGGCACGCTCACCATGTTCGCGCGCCTGCAGTCGGGGCTGCCGTTCACGCCGATCGTGCAGGGTGACGTGAACGGCGATGGTCGTGGCGGCGATCGCGCCTTCGTTCCGGACGCGGACAAGGAACAGGATCCGGTGCTCGCGGGCCAGTTGCGCACGCTGTTGGCGGAGGGCTCGTCGAGCGCGCGGGCCTGTCTGCTCGCCTTCCGCGGCGACGTGGCAGGGCGCAACGGCTGCCGAGGGCCGTGGACCCAGTCACTCAACGTCCAGTGGCGCCCGCCCGTGCCGAAGCGCTGGGGGGGACGGGTTCAGCCGAACGTGTATTTCCAGAACGTGCTCGGCGGAATCGATCAGCTCGTGCACGGTACCGCGTCGATGCGTGGCTGGGGCTCCGAGGCGACGCCCGATCCGGTGCTCCTCGTGCCGCGCGGCTTCGACGCGGGTGCTTCTCGCTTCCGCTACGACGTGAACCCCCGCTTCGCCGACACGCGGCCTGGGCGCACGGTCTCGCTCAATCCGTTCCGGATCGTCATCGACTTCGCGATCAACCTCTCAACGGACTTCGACCTGCAGCAGCTGCGTCGCGCCGTGGAGCCGGTGCGTGGCGCGGATGGTTGGCAGCGCCGCACCGCGGACTCGCTTGCCGCGTTCTATCTGTCGCGTACGTCGAGCGTCCACAAGCTCATGCTCGAGCAGAGCGACTCACTGTTCCTCAGCGCGTCGCAGGTGAAGGCTCTCCAGCGGGCGGACTCCGTCTTCTCGGCGCGCGTGCGGGCCATCTACGTGCCGCTGGGGCAGTTTCTCGCGCAGGGGCAGGGTGGCGCGGGAAAGGCGGAGCTCGACAGCGTGCAGACGACGCAGAAGACCTACTGGAGGATCTTCTGGGAGCAGCCCGAGGTTGCCGACTCGATCATCACGCCATCGCAGCGGGAGCTGCTGCCGGGGTTCAAGTCCATGGTTGCGACGTCGAGCAAGGACCGCGAGAACAGCCAGTGGTCCTTCGGGCACCCCGTGACCTTTGTCGACAAGCCGCGCGCGTCCCGACCGTGAGCCGCTCGCGGCGGACAACTTGCGTGTCCTACCTGGACGCGTAGGGTGCGAGGGACTTGCGTGGTCTATAGGGTGTAGGTCGGCGATATCGGCGGGGGTTCTCACAGGAGGTGAGGGGATGACGTCGAGCAACAAGGGACGGCGGCTGGTCATCGCGGTCGCACTGGTGGGTCTGGCGGTGTTGCAGGGATGCGCGGTGATGACGGGGCCGTACGTCCCCGACCGCGCATCGACGACCAGTCACAGCATGGTGAGCCGCTTCAGCGTGCTGCACTTCTCGAACGGCGGCTCAGCAGCCAGCGCCGCGCTGCACATGCCGCGAGAGCGCGAGACGGGATTGTTCTATCTGCGGTACTGAGGCTCACCGTTGACGTCCTGAGCGCAGCGAAGGACCTGTACGTGCTCAGCACGTACAGGTCCTTCGGTCGCTTCGCTCCCTCAGGACGACAGAGCCGCGACCGGACGTAACCTTTTCCAACCTTGCTCGCGTAGGGGGTGTCAAAGAGCCGAACCCCACCCCCACCGCCGCAATGCGCCTTCTTGCCGTTTCCCTCCTCGTCGTGCCGGCGCTCGTGAGCGCCCAGACGGCGCCCGCGCCGGCGCCCGCTCCGACCGTGACAGTCTCGGCGTCGCAGTCCGATCCGCGGCCCTCCGTGCGCGCCGCGCCGCGGGTTGAGTCGATCACCATCGATGGCAAGCTCAACGACGCCGCGTGGGCGGCCGCCGAGCCCATCACCGAGCTGCATCAGCAGGCGCCGGACGAGGGTAAGGCTCCGACCGAACGCACCGAGATACGCATTCTGTTCGACGCGAGCGCGCTCTACGTCGGCGCACGGATGTATGACACCGCAGGGCCCGCGGGCGTCCGCCGCCTTCTCGTGAGGCGCGATCAACTCCTGAACGACAACTCCTCGGACAAGATCGCCCTCGTGCTCGACCCGTACCGGGACCGGCAGACACGCGTCTGGTTCGAGTTGAATCCACTCGGCGTGAAGGGCGACCACCTGAATGGCGACAATTCGTATGATCCGGTGTGGCAGGGTGCGGCGAACGTGGACTCGCTCGGGTGGACAGCGGAGTTCCGGATTCCCCTCTCGCAACTCCGCTTCCCGCGGGACTCCGTGCAGAACTGGGGCTTTCAGATCTGGCGTACGATTGCGCGGCGCAACGAGCAGGACATGTGGGCGTTCTGGAAGCTCACCGACTTTGGCGGACCGGCGTACTTCGGCACGATCACGGGGCTGGCGCTCCCACAGCAGCCACGACAGCTCGAGCTGCTGCCGTATGCGGTGACAAAAAGCACTTTTGCGCTCCCGACCGAAGGGGATCCGTTCAAGGGATCGCGCCAGATGGATGCACGGGTCGGGGGAGATCTCAAATACAACATCACCTCGAGCCTCACGCTCGACGCCACGGTCAATCCCGACTTCGGGCAGGTCGAGGTGGACCCCGCCGTCGTCAACCTCTCCGCATTCGAGACCACGTTCCAGGAGAAGCGGCCCTTCTTCGTGGCCAATTCCGGATCATTCTCGTTCGGCGGCTTGAACTGCTTCTTCTGCAGCAACGTCTCGAGCCTCAACGTCTTCTACTCGCGACGCATCGGGCGTAGTCCGCAGCTCGCGGGGCTGGTGCGGAACGACGCCGCGTACGCCGACGTTCCCGACGCGTCGACGATCCTTGGCGCCGCAAAGATCACGGGACGCACGGCCGGTGGGCTTCAGGTCGCGATGCTCGAGGCGCTGACCAATCACGTGAGGGCGCGCTACGTGGCTGATGCCACTCCGGGCTCGCCGACGCTCGAGCGGGAAGTCGAGCCGCGCACGAATTATTTCGTCGGACGGCTGCGCCAGGATCTGCGAAAGGGCGATACGCGGGTCGGCATGATCACGACGCTCACCAACCGATTCATGAACGACACGGCCGAGATCGCGCGGCTTCGCGGCCGCGCGGCGCTGATCGGCACGGACGTGCTCCACTACTGGCACAATCGCGGCTACTCGTTCTGGGGCCAGCTCGCCGTCTCGGACGTGCGTGGCGACACCGCGGCGCTGCGGCGCACGCAGCTGACGAGCGCGCATTACTTTCAGCGCCCCGACCGGAAGGTGACGAGCGACGGTCTGTTCGACGTGAGCTACGATCCCAGACGCACGTCGCTGCGCGGATACGGCTTCTACGGCCGGCTGGCCAAGGAGAGCGGCGACTGGCTGTGGGAGACGTCGCAGAACTGGCGGAGCCCCGGCTTCGAGGTGAACGACATCGCCGCGCTCGGACGCACCGACTACAAGTGGATGCAGGCGAGCGTGCTGCGGCAATGGACGAAGCCGACGTCGTGGTACCGAGATGCCGCGGCGATCATCGGCGGACAGCAGCAGTTCAACTACGATGGCGACCGCACCGACCAGCAGGGCGAGATCTGGGGACGGCTCACCTTCCTCAACTACATGTCGGCGAGCGGATTCGTGATCCATCATCCGCCGACGTTCGACCAGTATCGCACGCGCGGCGGCGTGCTCGTCAAGAACTCGGGCTACGACTTCTACTCGACCTCCATAAGCGGAGACCAGCGCCAGCGCGTGAGCTGGGACTTCGGCGCGGACCGCGCGCGGGACATCACCGATGACGGCTGGAACGCCGACGCCTACGCCGATCTGATTGTCAAGCCGGCGGTGAACCTGAAGATCAGCTTCGGGCCCTCATTCTCGCGGCAGATCGAGCCGAAGCAGTTCGTGACGAACATCGACGACGCCTTGAACGTGCAGTTCGGCGGTCTTCGGAACGTGTTCGCCC
>JBJMNM010000147.1:0-4395 GCA_045804305.1 Gemmatimonadaceae bacterium
CTTCCGGCGTGCCGGCGCCTGGAGGAGGGCGGTGCGGGCGACCGTTGCGCGAGAGCCAGTGATCGATCCCCGCACCGGCGATCATGCTCCCGACGACGATCGCCGCGACGACGAGAGCCGCTCGGGCGCGATTGTTCACTCGGGCACCGCGCCGTTGAAGTCCACGCTGCCGGTCACCGAGCGGGCGAAGGAGCTGGCCGCGTCGGCGGGCGACGTGCCCGTCGCCACCGCCGAAACGAGATCGGTGGTGGACGCCTCGGCCGATCGCACCGCGGTCGTGCCCCAGAAGGCGAGTGCGCCGAGGATTCCCGCCGCGAGCGCGAGTGGGAGCGCGCGACGCTGCCACCGTTCGACGTAGCTCCACCAGGGCGCACCGTGATGGGCGTGCACCGCGGCAGCGATGCGCTGCGCCAGGTGCGGCCAGCTCACGTCCGCCATCGGCGGGTCACCGACGGCTTCGCGCAGCAGCGCGCCGAGTCGCGCGTCGCGCGCCGGCTCGTCGGGAGAAATATGGTAAGAACCGTGGTCGGTCATGCGTCGTCCTCGATGAACCGCGAGAGGGCGCCACGCAGTATGCGACGCGCCTCGTGAAGGTGCCAGCGCACCGTACCCGGTGCGAGGTCCAACTGCTCGCCGATCTCGGTGCTCGTCAAGCCATCTACGTCGAACAGTGTCACGATCAATCGCTGCCGCTCGCTGAGCGTCGCCATCGCCTGCGTGAGCACGTCGCGCATCTCGGCGCGCGTGCTGTCTTCCAGCGCGGAAGGCGCCGGGCTCACGACGTCGGTCTCGGGCTCGGTTTCCCGGCGAGCGCGCGCCCGCCGCAGATTCGCGCCGCGATTCATCACGATTCGCGTGAGCCAGGGTCCGAACGGCCGCGTTGTGTCGAACGAATCCAGATACTGGTACGCGGCGAGAAAGCTCTCCTGTACCAGGTCTTCCGCATCCTCCCGATGTCCCACCACGCGGTACGCCATCCTGAAGGCATGCCGCATGTACGTCTGCACCAGCGGGTCGAACGCCGCGCGGTCGCCCGCGCGCACGCGGTCGATCAGGGCTGCGTCGCGCTCGATCGCGGCGCGACGTTCATCTCCCGCAGACTCGTCTTGCGACGCTGGGCCATTCACTGGGCGGCTGCGCCCGGCGTCGCTACGGTCGTCGCGCCATCCCTGCACCCGACTCGCCGCCATTGGCCGGCAGCCGGCGGGTATCATCGTCGAAGATATTGCGTCCCCCGTTCTCGCGGGCCCATTTGCGGGCCTCGTCTTCCAGCTCTGTGGCCTTCTCCTGCTGCTCCGGCGTGAGCAGCGCCATCACGCGCGTGCGCGCCGACGTGTTGGTCTCGCGCATCGCCTCCAGCACCTCGGCAATCGCGACACGGCGAGCGGCAATCTCCTCCTGCTGCTCCGGGCTCAGGTCGAGCGGGTTCGCCGGATACCTGGTGGGCCGCAGCGCCTCCAGCCGCTCGATCCACGGACGGTTCGCCGAGTCCTGCGCGCGCCGGATCGATGCGAGCAGCACCTGCTGGCTGTCGGCCAGCGCGAGCTCCGCCGCGTGATTCAGCGCCAGCGCCGCCACTCCCGGTGCGAGCCGCGGAGGCTCGGCGAGCACGGAATCGATTCGCTGTCGATCGAGTCCCCGATACTGGGCCGAGGCGGACGTGGACAGCGCGACGACAGCGGTTCCCGCGAGCACGAGGCAGGTGATGGAAGAGCGGCGCATACGACCTTCAGACTCGAATTGTGGACTCGACGCCGGTAGGACTCGCGGGGGCGTCATCATGACTGCACCCGAGCACATCCAACCGTTGGGGACGCGAATCGTACCCCTCCGACCGATGGGTCCGCTAGAAGCAAATTCCAGGCACAATCGCGTCGACTACAAGATGAAGGGGGGCCGGCGATCGTCGCCGGCCCCCCTTGGTCCACTAGCTATTCCGTTTCAGCACAGCGACTTACGAGGTCAGCCGGACCTGGAGCGGGGAGTTGAGCGTGACCGCGATGTGGCCGCCGTCGGGGACGCAGCCGTCGTAGTTCGCGGTCGCGGCCGCGGCGCCGGCACCGGCCGCCGCACCCGCCGCAGCGCCGATCACGGTGGACTTGGTGTTCTTGCCCATGATCTGGCCGGCGATGGCGCCGAGCACCGCGCCGCCGACGACCTTCTTGGTGTCGTCGCCGCGGGTGGAGGTGCGCACCCGATCGACCTGCGCGTCGGAGACGTTGCCGTTCACGGTATACGTGCGGCCGCCCACGTTCACCGACTTCACGGCGAACTCCATCACGATCTTGTCGTTCGCGTTCTCACTCCGCTTCACGTTCGTGACTTCGAGCGTGACGGTCGAGCCGGCGGGAATGGACGCGCCGTTGGAGCCGGACACTTCATTCGCGACGGTCGCCGTGAACGTCTGACCGGGCGTGTACGTGTTCGTGCAGACGCGCGCGTTGGAGCGGAGAGCGAGCGTGCTGCCCGAGGGGATCACGCCAACGGACCCGCCGCCGCTGCTGCTGGCGGTCCCGGTGGGGTTGCGCGTCACCGTGTTGCCCGACGGAGTCGTCGTGGTGGTGGGCGTGCGCGTCGTGGTCGTCGTACGGCCGGTCGTGGCGGGGCGCGTGGTCGTGGTCCGGGGCGGCGTGCGTGGCTCGGCAACCGGCGCCGGAGTCGGCGCAGCCGCGGGCGGCGTGGCCGGAATGTCGCGCAGCTGCGGCTGCACCGCGGTGTCTCGGCCGGCGAGAGCGAGATCGCGGCTGAGCGCCGTGTCGCGCGCGAGCGCGGTGTCGCTCTTGTTGTCCTTCACCGTGCATGCACCGGCAGCGAGCGCGGCGCAGAGCGCGAGCGGTACGCGCAGTCGACGGATATACTTCGTCATCACGACCTCCGATTTGTAGGGTGCAGGATTCGACGTCGCACACGCGATGCTGCAATCCTTCTCACTACCCTTAAGAGTACCCAATAGTTCAGTCAGGTGGCAACTCGCACGACATCGGCGCTTCGGCGTCTCGTCCCCTATTATCGACCGTACGTCCGGATGCTCGTCACCGGACTGGTGCTCGTCGTGGTCTCGTCAGCGCTGGGCTCGGTGGTGCCATGGCTGCTGCGCTCCGGCGTGGATGCGCTCCAGCAGCGCGAGCCTGTGCGGCGCGTCACACTCATCGCGGCGGGGATCGTGGGCGTGGCGCTGGTGGGCGGTGCGCTGCGCTTCTGGATGCGCGAGATCCTGAACGGACTGAGCCGCCATATCGAGTACGATCTGCGGCAGGATCTGTTCGCGCACCTCACGACGCTCGACTCCGCGTACTTCGCGCGCACGCGAACGGGTGACATCATGGCGCGGCTGACGAACGACCTGAGCGCGGTGCGCCAGGCAGCCGGGCCGGCCATCATGTACCTCACCAACACGATCTTCGGCGGCGCCTTCGCGCTCGTGTTCATGCTGCGGATCGACGTCCGTCTCACGCTGCTCGCGCTCCTGCCGATGGCGATGCTGCCCGTGGTGATGATCAAGCTGGGCGGGATGATCCACACGCGCTTCGAGGCGGTGCAGGACCACTTCGGCAAGCTCACCACGCAGGCGCAGGAGAACTTCGCCGGCGTGCGCGTCGTGCGTGCGTACCGTCAGGAAGGGTCCGAGATCGCCCGCTTCGGGGAGCTCAACGAGACGTACGTCGACAAGAACATGCGGCTGGCGCGGCTGTACGGCATGATGAATCCACTCTTCGGCCTGCTCGCGGGGCTGAGCGTGGTGGTGGTGCTCGGACTCGGCGGACGACTCGTCGTGAACGGCGTCATCACCGTTGGCGCATTCGTCGCGTTCGGCTTCTACCTCGGCATCCTCACGTGGCCGCTGATCGCGCTCGGCTGGGTGATCAACCTGTTCCAGCGCGGATCGGCGTCGATGGCGCGGCTGCTCGAGATCCTCGACGCGAAGCCCGATATCCGGTCGCCGGCCGTCGCGCGCGCGCTGCCGCCGGCGCAGGGCGGACGGCGTCTCGAATTTCGCAACGTCGGCTTTCACTTCCCCGTAACGCAGGGTGCAGATCCACGCTGGGTGCTGCGCAACGTCTCGTTCACCGTTCCCGCTGGCGGCACGCTCGCCGTGGTGGGCGCGACCGCGAGTGGAAAGAGCACCCTGATCGATCTGATCCCGCGACTGACTGATCCGCAGGAAGGCGAGATTCTGCTCGACGGCGTCCGCCTGCGCGATCTGCCGCTCGACGTGCTGCGTGCCGAGATCGGCTACGTGCAGCAGGAGAGCTTCCTCTTCAGCGACACGATCGCCGCGAACCTCGGTTATGGTGATCCCGCACACGCGCTGAAGGATCACGCCTCCGACGACGAGCAGGCGCCCGAGCAGTCGCGGGCGCTCGGCGAGGTGGATGCAACGAACAACGTGTGGGC
>JBJMNM010000148.1:0-5948 GCA_045804305.1 Gemmatimonadaceae bacterium
GCGGGAAATCTAACCGGCGTGAGCTCGGTGCACTTCAGCTCCGCGAGAGTCGAAGCTCGTCCACGTTGACGCTGACCGGCGCGGTGACGACGTAGAGCACCGCGCCCGCGACGGCATCGGCGTCGAGCATGCTCGACCGCGGCGTGAAGCCAGGCTGATGGTCGGGGTCGATCGGGTCCCACAGCTCGGTGTCCACGGGTCCTGGCGACACGAGCGTGGCGCGCACGCCACTGCCGCGCAGCTCGGCGCGCAGCACCTCGTGCAGCGCACGAAGCCCATGCTTGCTCGCGGCGTACGCCGCGTTGCCGGGAAACGCGGCGCGATCCGCGATGGAGCCGATCGTCACCACATGACCGGAACCGCGCGCGCGCATGGCGGGCAGGAATCGGCGCACGAGGCTGAACGGACCCACGAGGTTCACCTCGAGGGTGTCGCGGAAGGCGTCGACCGTGGTCTCGTGCGCCGGCGCGATGAGGAAGGCGCCTGCGTTGTTCACGATGATGTCGGGCGACTCGGCATCGATCGTTCGGAGCGCCGCCGCAACGACCTGCGGCGCGTCGGATCGCCGCAGGTCGCAGGGGATCGCGATCGCACCGTGGCCGAGCTGCGCGGCCAGGTCGCGGAGCGCCGCCTCGCTCCTCGCGAGCAGCGCCACGCGAACGCCCTCGGCCGCGAGCCGGCGGGCGACCGCGGCGCCGATGCCGCGCGACGCGCCGGTGACGAGCGCCGTCCGGCCGGCCAGCGACGCTGCGAGCGCGGGCGTCAACGCGCCGCGTAGGCGAGGTGCAGGAACTCCTCGCGCGTCTTGCCGTCCTCGCGGAACACGCCGCGCAGCGCCGAGGTGATGGTGCGCGAGTTCTGCTTCTCCACGCCGCGCATCATCATGCACATGTGGTACGCCTCGATCACGACGCCGACCCCGCGTGGCTGGAGCACTTCCTCGATCGCCTTCGCCACCTGCTCGGTGAGCCGCTCCTGCACCTGGAGCCGTCGCGCGAACATCTCCACGATGCGCGGCAGCTTGGAGAGCCCCACGATCCGCTTGTTGGGGATGTAGGCCACGTGCGCCTTCCCGAAGAACGGCAGGAGGTGGTGCTCGCACAGCGAGTACAGCTCGATGTCGCGCACCATCACCATGTTCTCGTGCTCCTCCTCGAACAGCGCGCTTCCGACGACGTCCTCGAGGGACATCGCGTATCCCTGCGTGAGGAAGCTCATCGCCTGCGCCACGCGCTCCGGCGTCTTGAGCAGCCCTTCCCGGTCGGGATCCTCACCGAGCAGACCGAGCTGCTCGCGCACGAGCGTGGCGTACGTGCCGATCGGCGCACCGTCGGCGAGGTGAATCGCGGCGCGCGGCGACGGCGTGAGCGCCGTCGCCGCGGGCTTACTCACCGGAGTACTCGACATAGTTGTTGGGCGTCTCCCAGAGCACGAGCTTCACGAGCCGGCCCGGCGTAACCACGGGGACCAGCTCGCGCCAGATCGCGACGATGATGTTCTCCGACGTCGGGATGACTCCACGCATGAAGTCGACGTCGAGATTGAAGTTCTTATGGTCGATCTTGTTCACCACGCGATCCTCGACCACGCGCTTGAGCTGTCCAAGATCGATCACGTAGCCCGTCATGGCGTCGATCGGGCCACGCACCGACACGTCGAGCGTGTAGTTGTGGCCGTGCCAGTTCGGGTTGTTGCACTTGCCGAACAGCCGGGTATTCTCGGCGTCGGACAGCGCGGGATTGTGCACGCGATGCGCCGCATTGAACATGAGACGCCGCGTCACGGTCACGTCAGGCATGGGCGTGGAGCGGAAAGCGGTTGACCAGCGCGATACCAATGCGCCGTGGCGGATTGCCGTTCCCGCCAGGCCTGAAACATGTCCGAATGCGGGCGGCGACGCGAGTGAGGAACGGCCGCTCGGGATTGTCGCATGCGCGGGTAGCGACAGCCGCTCGGGCTTGTCCCATGCGCCGCTCGCCGACAGCCGCTCGGGCCGGCCCCTCGAGACCGTTGGGAGGTGCGGATCAACACGGATCACCGGATCGATGCCGTGTGGCGTTCACAGGTCCATGCACCCGGCCAGAAATGCTTTGACGGTGCAGGAGAGAATGGGTCGCTCTACTCTCGCCCCGGTGAGCGGGAAAGCAGTGATCGAGGACTCGGCCACCGCGACGCCGTCGATTCGCCACAGATTCCTCGCCCCGCACCCCCAGAGTTGTTCGGCCCTGCCACTCGGCGGCCTGGCATGGCACGGAATCGATCCGCTGATCCCGTGTTGATCCGAACCTCCCAACGGTCTCGAGGGACCGGCCCGAGCGGCTTCTGATCGAGTGTGCCCGAGCGGCCATCGCTACCCGCGCACGGGACACGCCTGAGCGGCTGTTCGCGCGACTCCCTTTCGCCCGCTCCGCGCGCCACATTTCACTTCTCGCCCGGCCCCCGGGCGCCTCGACGACCAGGTCCGCTTCGATGACGCACGCCGCATCGCCCAAGAACCGACGCCAATCCGAGTCCGCGATCGTCGATCCCCGCTTCGACTGGCGCCGCATCGCCTACACGGTGCTCGTGTCGCGGGCCCTGGATGACCTCGAGGAAGCCACGAACCGCAACCGCGCCTCCGTCCCGCGCGAGCACCTCGTGCTGTATCAGTTCTCGGCGCGCGGACACGACGTGGGCCAGGCGATTCTCGGATCGCTGCTCGGGAACCCGCACGACGGAGTGGGTGCCTATTACCGCTCGCGTCCCCTGCTCCTTGGCCTCGGGTTGCCGATCGACGACGCCCTCGGCAGCCCGCTGGGTCGAGCGGGCGGGTTCAGCGACGGGCGCGATATCGGCGTCGTGTGCAACATGCCGGGACGCAACGGTCCAACCGTGCTGCCGATGTCCGGCGACGTGGGATCGCAGTACACGCCGACGGCCGGGTGGGCGCAGGCCATCACCTATCGTCGCGGCGTACTAAAGGACACGTCGTGGTCGAGCTCGATCGCCGTCGTGCTCGGAGGAGAAGCGTCGGTCGCCACGAACGGATTCTGGTCCGCGCTCACGATCGCCACGACGCTGAAGCTCCCCATGCTGTTCTACATCGAGGACAACGGCCTTGGCATCTCGGTGAAGGGCGACATGCAGACGCCGGGCGCCAACATCGCGGCGAACCTCGCGTCGTTCGCCAACCTGTTCGTGCGTGACGGCGACGGGTGCGATCCACCCCAGGCGGCGGCGCTGATCGCCGAGTGCGTGGAGCACGTGCGGGCCGGCAGCGGACCGGCGCTGGTGCGACTCACGGTCCCGCGGCTCTCGAGCCATTCGGGTCCGGACAACCAGAAGGGCTATCGCACCGACGCGGAGATCGCGGCGGACACCGCGCGGGATCCGCTGCCCAGGTTGCGGGCGCATCTCGTGCCGGCCTTCATGAGCGAGAAGGAATGGGCGGCGCTCGAGGCGGAAGTCGCGCGCGACGTCGACGCCGGCCTTCAGGCAGCGCGTGCTCGGCCGGCACCCGATCCCGCATCGGTGAAGCGCTTCATCTATGCGGAGGAGAAGCGTCCCGGCGACATCGTACCGTTCGGCGGGATGTCGATGGAAGAGCGATCCGCGCTCGGCGGCAGCGACACGCCGGCGACCGACGGCGAGGTGATCCGATTCGCCGAAGCGGTGCGACGCACGCTCGCCAGCGAGCTGGCGGCCAACCCGAAGCTCGTCGTCTTCGGTGAGGATGTGGGTCGCAAGGGCGGCGTACATCTCGTGACGGAGGGACTCCAGAAGAAGTTCGGCGCGCAGCGCGTTTTCGATACGAGCCTGTCCGAGGAGGGGATCATCGGGCGGGCCGTGGGGATGGCCATCAGCGGCCTCGTACCCGTCGCCGAGATTCAATTCCGCAAGTATGCCGACCCAGCGCACGAGCAGCTCAACAATGCGGGCACGATGCGCTGGCGGACGGCGAACCAGTTCGCGGCGCCGTTCGTGGTGCGGATGCCCGGCGGCTTCGGCAAGGACGTCGGCGATCCCTGGCATTCGCTGAGCGGCGAGGTGACCTGGGCGCATGCGCTCGGCTGGCAGGTCGCGATGCCGTCGAACGCGGCCGACGCGGTGGGACTTCTGCGCGCGGCCATGCGCAGCCCGAACCCGACGATCTTCTTCGAGCACCGATCACTGCTGATGACGAGCGACGGCAGCGCGCGCTATCCGGGAGACGACTACGTGCTCCCGTTCGGCCGCGCGAACGTGCTGCGCGAGGGAAGCGGCATCACGGTGGTGACGTGGGGCGCGATGGTCCATCGATGCGTGGAGGCAGCCGATCGATTCAGCGGCGACGTCGACCTGCTGGATCTGCGCACGATCATGCCGTGGGATCGGGAGCGCGTGCTCGAGTCGGTGCGCAGGACGGGAAAGTGCCTCATCGTCCACGAGGATACCACGACCGCCGGCTTCGGCGCGGAGATCGCCGCCGTGCTCGCGCGTGAAGCGTTCTGGAGTCTCGACGCGCCCATCGAGCGGCTCGCGGTGGAGGATGTCCCGATGCCGTATCATCCGTCGCTGATGAATGCGGTGCTTCCGGACGCCGATCGGATCGCCGCGAGGGTCTCGGCGCTGCTCGCCACGTGATCTACTCTCGGGGCAACTGTCATCCCGCACGAGCGTAGCGAGTGTGGGCGCCCTCTGGGCAATCCTCTTGACGGCGCGACGCGAGCTGCCTAAACTCGCTGAAGCAGCACGTCCTTGTCGGAGCTCCTTGATGACCTGCGCCGTTCCCGTCGCCACCTCCATCCGTCCGCGCACCGACGCTCGTCGGTTCGTCGTGGACGTCATGGTGGCCGACGCCACCGACCGCGCAGGGTACGAGTCGATGTAGCGGCACGCCGCGTCGATTCAGGAGCGAGCCACGTCGCCCCGCCTGCGCAGCCCCGCAGGCGGGGCGATCGCGTATCCAGCCCGGCGGCGACGTGACGTCAGCCGCTTCTCCCAGGTTCAAGGAGCACCATGAGTGAAACGACGGAAGACCTGACACCCGCTCCTGCTCCCGCGATGCCGTCGGTCTGGGCGGCCATTCGCGAAGCGCTCGCCGGCGCGCACGGTCGCGACTTCACCGAAGGGCCGATCGGCCGGGCGATCTTCATTCTCGCCGTGCCGATGGTGCTCGAGATGGTCATGGAGAGCATCTTCGCCGTCGTCGACGTCTTCGTCGTGGCGCATCTCGGTGCCGAGGCGGTCGCCACCGTCGGGCTCACGGAATCGTTCATGACGATTCTCTACGCGCTCGCGATGGGACTGAGCATCGGCGCGGGGGCGATGGTCGCGCGGCGGATCGGCGAGAAGAATCCCGAAGCGGCCGCGCACACGGCGGCCCAGGTGATCATCTTCGGCGCCGCGGTCTCCGTCGCGCTCGGCGTGCTTGGCGTCGCGTTCGCGCCGCAGCTCCTGCGAGCGATGGGCGCATCGTCCGACGTGCTCACTCACGTGTCGTTCACGCGGATCATGCTCGGCGCCAACATCAGCGTCGTGATGTTGTTCCTGCTCAACTCAGTGCTCCGCTCGTCGGGGGACGCGGCGATCGCGATGCGCGTGCTCTGGTTGGCCAATGCGATCAACATCGTGCTGTGCCCCACGCTGGTCCTTGGCGTCGGCCCCGTTCCGGCGCTCGGGATCAAGGGTGCGGCGATCGCGACGACGATCGGCCGTAGCATCGGAGTGCTGTTCGCGCTCAGCCGGCTGTTCCGCCCGGGTGCGCGCGTGGAGCTGCACGCGCGCCACTTTGCGCTCGACCCCGCGCTGATCATGCGCGTGGTCCGGCTGTCGTCGTCGGCCACCGTCCAGGTGTTCATCGGCATGGTGAGCTGGATCGGGCTCGTGCGCATCCTGGCCGGCTTCGGGAGTGCGGCGCTCGCAGGGTACACCATCGGCATCCGCATCGTGATCTTTGCGCTGCTGCCGTCCGCCGGGTTGAGCAACGC
>JBJMNM010000149.1:0-2452 GCA_045804305.1 Gemmatimonadaceae bacterium
GCGTGGTACTCCTGCATCACCTTGTCGCCTTCTTCACGGGTCATCGTGGCCCAGTTGGCTTCGTTCTCGTAGATCAGGCAGAGGTATTTCATCGGATCCTCCCGGAGGGGTGGGTGTGTGGGTGGGTCGATGAGTAGTCGAACGGGCTGGGGCGAAATCGACAACCGCGTTCAGGGTTGGACAAGTCGGGGTCAAGTACTCGCGCCATTCTTTGCTGTTTGCGGTACGCGTTTCCCCTTACCCTACTGCCGGGACACTGCCCGACCCCGCCACAGAACGCGTGGGCCGTGGCGCGAGACGTTCAGCGATCGGCATCGCCGCCAGGCCGACGATCAGGTGAACCGCCCGCACGATCCAGTGCAGGTCCCCGATGAGGATGCGCTGCTGCGTGAACCCGAGCATGGCGATGACGAAGCCCCAGACGATCGCGAAGAGGGCGACCTTGACGCTCCGCCGCTGCACGAGCGCGATGATTGCCAGCACCCAGAGCAGAACCACGTAGACGATGCCGATGGTGCGGTGCATGTCGACAAACGAGTACCACCGCCCGCTCCACAACCCGAGTCCGACGACGACCTGCACTCCGGCACCGACGCGCATCAGCATGAGCAGAATTCGACTCAGGGACATGGCACTCCTCCGGGATCGTGGCATGATTAGACTGTCTGTGTGAACTTGGACACACAGTCTAACGAAATCAAGGGACCCGCCGGATGACTCCACGTCCATACCAGCCCGTGCAGCGGCAGCGCGCCGTGGACGAGGGGCGCGAGCGGATGGTCGTGGCGGCGCGCGAGCTGCTCGAGGCGGAGGACGACGAGCCGTTCTCCATCGACGCTGTCGCTCGACGCGCCGGCGTGGCGCGCATGACCGTCTACAACCAGTTCGGGTCGAAGGCCGGCCTGCTCGAGGCGCTGTTCGATCATCTCGCGGTGCGCGGAGAGCTCGTGCGAATTGCGGACCTGTTCGCCGAGCAGGATCCGGTGGTCGCGCTGGATGCGTTCGTCGCGCTGTTCGGACGCTTCTGGACGTCGAACCGGCGCGCGCACCGCCGGCTGCGCGCCGCGGCCCTTCACGACCCGGAGCTCTCCGCGGCGATCGATAGTCGGAATGAGCGACGCCGCCGCGGCCTCACCGAGCTCACCCGACGGCTGACCTCGATCGCGACGCCCGCACTCCCCTCGGCGGAGCTGGTGAACGTGCTGTACGTGCTGTTGTCGTTCGAGACCTTCGACGCGTTGGCGGGCGATGGGCGTTCACCGAACGACGTGACGCCGTTGATGCAACGCATGGCGCGGCTGGTGGTTGGCGTGGACACGAAGTGAGCATTGCGGGATCGGGGCTGCGGAGGCCTCTTTGACAAGGCGTAGCATCAGAAAGGTGCTGCTGTGCAGTCCTCTGCGCCCCTCTGCGTCCTCTGCGTTCAAAGCTCTTGGTAAGAGCATTCAACGCAGAGGACGCAGAGGAACGCGGAGGGAGACCAAGGCCTGCAATGCCGATGAATAGTGCTTTGGATTCGACGGATGCGGCGGTCAAAAACATCGCACTAACTCAATGTGACGCCATGTACAAGATGATCCTCGCTGCGTCTTTTGTCCTGCCGCTGCTCGCCGGCGCGCAAACGGGCACTTCCGTCGCCGACAGCTCGCCCTTCCGTGCGCTTCCACTCCCGACGCCGAACGAGCAGCGCACCAGCTCCGGTCGCCCTGGCCCGAAGTACTGGCAGCAGCGCGCCGACTATCGCATCACGGCCACGCTCGACACCGCGCGCCAGGTGATCCAGGGACGCGAGACGATCCACTACGTGAACAACTCGCCGACCGCCCTGCCGTACCTCTGGCTCTACGTCGAGCAGAACATCTGCAAATCGAGCAGCATCACGAGCACGCTCAACCAGCCGCCGCTCGTCTTCGCCGATATCTCGTTCGACTTCTCGTGCGGTGGCGCCAACACCGACGGCCTCGTGCTCGACGCCGCCACGATCGCCGGTCGGCCGATGAACAAGACGGTGTATGGTACGACGATGCGCGTCGAGTTGCCCCAGGTGCTCGCGTCCGGGGCTTCCATCGACCTGGACTTCGCGTGGCATTTCACCGTCCCCGAGCAGGGCGTGGGCCGCATGGGGCGCGACGGTGCGCTGTACGAGATCGCGCAGTGGTACCCGCGCATGGCGGTCTACGACGACGTCCGCGGCTGGAACCACGAGCCGTACATCGGCGCCGGCGAGTTCTATCTCGACTACGGCGACTACGACGTCACGCTGACCGTGCCGGCGAGCTACATCGTGGCCGCGACGGGCGATCTGCGGAACGGTGCGGAAGTCCTCACGGCCGACGAGCAGCGGCTGCTCGCCGCGGCGCGCACGCGCGACAGCATGGTGACGATCATCCCGCGCGACATCGCCGGCAATCCCGCTCGCACTCGACCCGGCCGCCATCCCTTCACCTGGCAC
>JBJMNM010000150.1:0-6316 GCA_045804305.1 Gemmatimonadaceae bacterium
CGACGTCGTGGTCTTCTTCACGTACTTGCGCGTGCTGCCGTCACCGCCGATCCAGAGGACGGAGCCATCCCACTGCGCGAGGAAGAGCTGCTCCAGGCCATCGAGCCACCAGCCCGCGCCAAAGGGACTGTCACGACGATCCACCTTGGCGATTTCACCGGTCATCACAGTCGTCGTGTCCTGCCAGGTCGTGCCGAAGAGCCGGCGCAGCTCCACGGTATAGCGGTTGATGGCATTGGCATTGGCCACGATCGGCTGCACCGTGAGACGCTGCACCGGGATCGTGGACCCGCCATAGGTGCGGCTCCGCTGGAGGAGGCGGGTGCCGGCCGCGTCGAGCGAGTACACGTTGACCTGAATTGAATCCGGCACGAGCGATCCCGCTGGTTGCGACACGTGCACCGGCACCGACAGCGAGTACACATGCTCGCTGTTGTATCCCAGGACGGGAACACGACTCTTGCCATAGGTGGTGACACCCGGCAGGGCGTGGGTGATCCGCAGCGCGCCACACTCGGAGGCAACGTCGGACACGATGGAGAAGTTGAGGCAGAGGCTCCGCTCGATCGTGGTACCGCCGTGGAACGATGGAACATCCATGGCGAGAAGTGGCGGCACCGACGTGCGGATCGTACGCGTGGCTGATCCCAGGGATGCGCCGGTCGACGTGTTGGTGACGGAGAGGTTCACGTTCCCCAGCGCTGCGGCACCGGAGGTCTGGAAGGTGACCGTCACGAAGACGGAGTCATTCGGCAGCAGGCTGGCCGACGGCGTGCCACTTACCTGGCATGGAGAGGTCCGGAGTCCGCTCCCGGTGCAGCTCGGTGAGTACGTCACCGGAGCTGTGACGTAGCCGGTGTTCTTGACCTTGAACACCGTGCTCCCCGCCATTCCCGCGGTGATGGTCAGCGTATCGGTCTGGGTAGAGCTCACGGCGACGACCGGCGGCGGCGGCGGCGCCGTCACGCTGCGACTCGCGCTGTCCATCGGTGCCGCCGTGTTGCTGTTGAGGGCTTTGAGACTGATCGTACCGCTGCCGCCGACGTTCACGAACTGAAAGCTCACGTTCACCGTCAGTGAGTCGCCGGCCTGCAGCGTGGCGGAGGTCGGACTGGCCGCGCAGGGCGTGGCTTGAATCCCCGCCCCTGAACAGCTCGGGTTCAAGCTGACAGAGGCTGGTACGTACCCCGTGTTGCGAAGCGTGAACGGTGTGGTCGTGGACTGACCGGCCTGGCCGGTCAGCTGCGTCGCCGGCGCGCTGAGCGCAACCCTGGGCGGCGGCGGCGGCACGTTCACGGAGCGGGCGGCGCTGCTGAATTGGTTCTGCGGCGCTTCGGCGTTGGTCGCAAAGAGCGTGACTGTCCCTCCGCCGCCGGCATTGGCCGCCTGAAAGGATACGGTCACGGTCGTCGACGCGCCCGCAGCCAGCGTGGCCGAAGCAGCGCTCATGCTGCAGGGCGTCGTCAGCACACCGGATCCGGTGCAGCTGGCCGAGAAGTTCATCGATGCCGGTACCCCCCCAGCGTTGGAGACCGTGAATGGGGTACTCGACGGCTGCCCCGATGCAACGTCCAGCACGCCGGTGACGGCAGTGACGGTTGCCTGTGGGACCTGGACATCCACTGTCGCCGTCGCTGTGCCGCCGCCGCTCACGGCTAGTGTGACGTAGCCGGTGCCGGGCGACCCCGCTGCGGTAAAGGAGACGGGGATGTCCGCCGTGCCACCGCCGCCCACGAGGAACGTCGAGCCCGATGCGGGGCTGCAGCTTCCACCGACAATGGTGCCGCTGCACGAGACCGTATAGGAGACGGTCAGGTCGCGGACGTTCTGGTTGGTGAGGTGGAAGCTGACGCTGCCGCCCTGATTGATCTTGAGCGTCTGGCTGCTCGGCGCCGCGGTGACCGGGACCTTGCTTGGGGTGGCGGGCGGAACGTCTACCGTCACGGTAGTCGTGGCGGAGCCGTATGTGACGTTGCTGCTGTTCGCCGCCGCGAAGTCGACGGAACCGCTCCCCACGCTACTGCCGGTGAAGGTGATCGTGAAGTCCTGAGAGGCACCCACCGCGAGCGTCACGCTCGTGGTCGTCCCTGCCGCCCATGCGCATGTCCCGGCGATCACTCCGCTACATGTGTTGCTCACGGCTACCGGTGCCGGGACCGTTCCGATGTTCGTGACCCGAAACGTGGCGGAGCTCGACTCTCCCGTCGTGATGGTCACGGCGCTTGCAAGCGCGGACACCTGTGCCTGCGGCGGCGGCGGCGAATTCACGGTCACGCTGTTGGTCGCGGAGCTCAACGTGGTCGTGCCGTTCTTCACCGCCAGCGTGATGCTGCCGGTGCCCGGCGTGCTCGCCCCGGTGAAGGAGACATCGATGTTCACGACGTCACCGACGGCCATGAATGCACCAGCCGGAAACGCGCCGGCACAACTGACACTCCCGGTGCAGCCCGTGATCGCGAAGTTCACGTTGACGGCCACCGTCCCCAGGTTCTTCGCCTGGAAGCGGACGCTCCCGTTCTGACCGGTCGTGACGGTCGCCCCCGCGGTCGCAGTGAGGGTGACTTTGATTATTCGACCATCAGGTGTGCGGCCGTTGAGTGCACGCACTGCGGCCGCCGAGCGGCCATCCGCGCGCGCCGCGGCCAGTGGCGCCAGAACGAATACCAGTACGGTGACCAATGCGCCGAGCAGCTTGGAGCGCAGGAGCGCGCTGCGGACGCGGTGGAACACGGCGGTGTGATGGAGAAGGGGAGGCATCGGTTGCGTCGCGTGGGAGGGCGGGCGGGACGTGGCGGAATGGCCTGCATCCGGGCATCGAATAGGCAGACGCAGTACCACGCGGCTCACACGCGCAACGCACGGTGTCACAACACTTTGGTACTTGGGCCCTCACCGCGTGTCGCGGTTTGTCGAGCGACACGGTCGCATTCGTGCGACGAGATGCGACAGTCGAGGAGCAGGCGCTCGTCAGGATGCGACGACGTTCACGTCTCGTGTGGCGACCAGTCCCTCGCTGAGCGAGCGCGTCTCCACCTGCAGCCGCTTGAGCCGACGGTACACCGTCGCGCGGTGAACTCCCAGCCGCCGCGCTGCCTCATTTATATCCCACGCGGACTGCTCGAGGTGCGTCAGCAGTTGCTGATCGTGATACGCCGCACGTCTCTCCGGCGCCCCCGTTGCGGCCACAAGGAACGGCGTCACGTCCTCCGCCCCAAGCATGGGTCGGATCGCAAGTGTACTCGCCGCCTCGACGACATAGCGAAGCTCCCGTACGTTGCCGGGCCAGTTGTACGCCTGAAGCCGGCGGAGCGCGCTCTCGCTGAAGGTCACCGGTTCGGTACCCAGCACCGTGCACTGCGCGCTGAACCGATGAACCAGGGCGGGAATGTCCTCGGCACGTTCGCGCAGCGCGGGCACCGCGAGACGAATTCCACCCAGCCGATGGGACAGGTCTCGCCGGAAACGTCCCGCCTCCACGAGCGATGCCAGCGACTCGTTGCTCGCGGCCACGACTCGGAAATCGCTTCGCCGGTCAGCGTTCGCACCTACCGGACGAAATTCTTTCGTCTCGATGGCTCGCAGCAGCTTCGCCTGGCTGCCTGACGGCAATCCGCTGATCTCGTCGAGAAACAGCGTACCCCCATTCGCCTCGGCGAGGTAGCCGGGCGCGCTCTGCACAGCGCCGGTGTACGCCCCACGCACATGGCCGAACAGCGCGTCTTCGAACATCGTATCAGCGATCGCGCAGACGTTGAAGGACACCAGTGCCCCACCGCGGCCGCTCGCCTGGTGAAGTGCCCGCGCGACGAGCTCCTTCCCGGCCCCTGTCTCTCCTTCGATCAGTACGGGAAGCGCGCTGGCAGCCACGCGCGCGATCACTGCGCGGAGCTGTCGCATCGGTATCGAATCGCCAATCAACATCCGGCAGGCGTCGACCTGGCTCATGGCTTCACCCTCGGAGCCTGCTTCTCATAGGTCTTTGTAGCCTCCTCCACGTCCGCGTCCTGGCGGATCACGCGCGGCGTGAGGAAGAGGAAAAGCTCCGTCTCTCCCTGGTGCCGGGCAGCGTGCCCGAAAAAGCCACCAACCCACGGAATCGCCGAGAGGAAAGGGATCCCGGTCGCCGTCACCTCCTTTTGCCGGTCGATCAATCCGCCGAGCACGATCGTCTGCCCATCCTTGACGAGCAGCCGCGTCTGGACCGCACGTGTGGAGATGATGGGAGCGTTGAACTGCTGCTCCGCCGTGGCGGCATTGATCTCCTGTGACACCTGGAGCATCACGTAGCCGTCGGCGCTTATGGTCGGCACGATCTGCAGCTTGGTACCTACGTCCTTGTACTGAACTACCTGATCGCGCGCCGTGTTGTCTGTCGGCAGTACGCGCGAGACCTGCACGAAGGGACGCTGGCTGCCCACGTTGATCTCCGCGCGCTCGTTGTTGGCGGCCAGCAGTACCGGCCGACTCACGATGTTGACGTCGCCGCGAGAGGCGGCGGCGTGGATCGTTGCACCGATGTTGAGATTTCCCAGACTCATCACCTTGATCACCAGATCCCCTAACCCTTCGCTTGTGTTGGTTGCCTCGACCGTCGTGCTGGTGGTGCCGTGAACGCGACTCCGCGGCAGCGTCGCGTCCACCCCGAAGTCCAGGCTGCGGTCGCGTCGCACCTCGGCGATCAACACTTCGATCAGCACCTGTAGCGGACGTACGTCGAGCTCGGTGACCGCAGCCTGGATCAGTGCGAAGTCCGGCGCCGAGGCACGGATGAGGAGGCTGTTCGCGCGCGCGTCTGGCACGATCGTCGTTTCTCCCGTGAGCGAGGCGACACGCCCAGCGACACTTGCCACCGCTTGCGGCGCCACAGCCACCGGCGGCGCTTGCATCTGGTTGAGGTCGCGTGACAGCATCGGTGCCATGCGATCCCCCACTTCGCCGAAGGCGCTCGCGCGGCCATACAGCGCGTTCACCGTAGCCGCGACCTCCGTTGCCTTGGCGTGCCGCAGGTGGATGACGTAGAGCAGCGGCACTTGCGACCCGGGCGCGACGGATGATGGTGCGGAAGCCGGAACCGGCGCTCGGTTCATCTCGCGGTTCCTGAGCCGGTAGATTCCCGATGCGCTGTCTTCGACGAGATCCACATTCTGACTTTCGAGCAGCCCCTTCAACAGCCTCGGAACATCGGCTCGCCGCACAGGGCGCGGAGTCTCGAGCGTCACCCGCGATCCAGCCACGCCGCTGAACACGACCGGCCGATCCATGTAGCGCGAGAGCGCTTGCACCGCGGCGCGGAGATCCACATCCACCAGCCGGATCGAGACGCTGTCACCGCGAGCGATGACCAGCGAGTCCTGCTGCGCGCTCGCGGTCGCCGGTGAGAGCATCGCGACGACGAGCAGCGCCATGGCGATGGACGGGCGGCGCGGGTTGAATGCGTTTACCATCCGCGGCGGAGAATGAGCTTCCACGTGGTATCCAATCCCTTTATGAAGACGGTATCGTGCCGGATCGCCTTGAGTGTCAGTCCCGCGGTCGTCTGCCCGGCGCGAAGTACCATCGCTCCTTCATGTCCAGGCACTCCGTCCACGAGCGCGTCCCATGGCGGACCTCCGAGGAGCCCTCGCAGGAGCAACGTGGGCTTCGGCGGCTTGGGCGGCGGCTGAGGCGCTCCGGGCTGCGGAGTGGGCACGACCTCTGTTACATCCACAGCCTTGCGATCGGGTCGGAACACGTTGGCCTCGAAGATCACTCCCAGCGCCTCCTCGAGCGCATCGCTATCGGGACGAACGACGGCGGGGATGGCGATCGTTGCCCTCGTGACGTCGTGCGTCACCGCTACCGGTCGTCTTAGTCCGACGATCCCCGTCATGATTCCCGCCACGGCGGCGCCCCAGAGCACACGCTCGATCCACCGCGAGCTCATCGCCGCGCTCCGCGCTCGGGGTTCCGCCACACGCCTTCCACGAGAAGGTCGGCGCGCAGCGTCTCGCGTTGGCCTGGAGCTCCCGCCTGACCCGATTGGGTGATGCTCAGCTCACGTATGGCCAATAGCTCCGGCACTCCCTCCAACGTTTCCAGGAAGAGCGCGATTCCATTCAGCTCGCCGCTCACCGAGGCTCGCGCCCCCACGCGCGTGAGCGCGGTGCGCGAGATCGAGTCCCCTCGCAGTTGAACAGAACCCAGCGTGATCTCGGCGTCCGACGCTGCGTCGCTCACGATCTCCGCGAGCGCGGCACCGGCTGTCGCCGGGCTGCTCGCCGTCAGCGTTGCGGTGTCGTACGCGGCGAGCCGGATGCGTGCGGCGGCCAGCAATGCC
>JBJMNM010000151.1:0-6719 GCA_045804305.1 Gemmatimonadaceae bacterium
CCATGCCCAGATAGTCGGCGGCCATGCTGAACGGGTCGCCGGTGAGAGCGCCGGTGGGCGTCCCGCCCGCCGGGGTAGGCGCAGGCGCGAGGGAAGTGAAGAGCGTGTCGAGCACCCTCGCGTCGAACGCGAAGTCCTCGACGTTCTCTTCGGTGCGCTGCACCGCACCCAGATCGGGCTGGATGGAGAGATCGGGATCCTCGTACTCGAGGTCGATCGCCAGCTCGAACTTCTGCGCCACGTAGTACGGGTCGAGCTCGAGCGCGCGCTTGGTCTCGCGCAACGCGCCCTCGAAGTCGCCGAGATTCGAGAGCGTGAAGCTGAGGTTGTAGTGCGCTTCCGCGTACTCGGGCTTCGCCTGCACCGCGCGGGCGAAGGCGTTTCGCGCGTCCTCGTACTTCTTGAGCTCCGAGAGCACGAGCCCGACGCCGTTCCAGGCGGCCGCATCCTCCGGCGCCGTCTGAAGCACCGTGCGGTACGCCTCGAGCGCGAGCTGGAAGCGCTTGCCCTTGCTGAGGAGCAACGCCTGATTGAGGCGCGCCTTCTTGAACGTGGGCTGCGCTTCGAGCGCGACGCGGAAGGCGGCGACCGCCCCCTCGGTGTCGCCGCGGTGATAGAGCGCCACGCCCAGGTTGTTGTGCGCCAGCGCGTAGCCGAGCTCCGCCTGCACCGCGCGCCGGTAGCTCTCCTCCGCATCGGCGAACTGGCCTTCCTGGTGCAGCGTGACGCCCCGCTCGTTCCAGAGCTTGGGGCTGTCCGGCTGGCCTTTCAGCAGCTCGTCGTACAGCTCCACGGCCTGCTTCGTCTCGCGGCGCAGCAGGTGGACTTCGGCCATCGCCTGAAGGACGAGCGGGCGGTCCTCGCCGCGGTCGAGCGCCTTGGCGTACTCGTTCAGGGCTTCGTTGTAGTAGCCCTTCTGCCGGAACGCGAGGCCGAGGTTGAAGTGCGCGAGCTGACCCTCGGCGTGCACCTCCATCTGCGCCTGTCGCCCATCCGCCCGAGCGGCCGCGAGCTCCTGCAGCCGCGACGATGGCGCCTGCTCGATCGCGAGGTTCGCCTGCGCGCGCGACAGCGTGGGGTTGAGCTGGATCGCCTTCCGCGTGACCGAGCGCGCCTCCTCGTGCTGGCCCATGTCGCCGAGCACGAACCCCATGAGGTAATACGCGTCCGGGTTCTGCGGGTTGAGCTCCACAGCGCGCTTGAGCGCGGAGAGCGCGCCCTCGTTCACGCCGCGGTTGTAGAGTACCTCGCCGATGTAGAAGTTCACGACGGAGCTCGCCGGATCGAGCGCCAGGGCGCGCTCGAGGTAGCTCAGTGCCTTGTCCAGGTCGCCGTTCGTGCGCTCGGCGAGGCCCAACTGCACGAGCGCGCCGATATCGTTGGCGTGATGGCGCAGCAGCTCGGTGAACTGGGTGACCGCTTCGGCCGTCTGGCCGAGCAGGGCGTGCGTTCGCCCCAGCTCCCAGCGCGCATCGCGGTCCGAGGGACGGGCGCGCAGCCGCTCGGTGAGCTCGCTGACCTTGCGATCGTAGTAGCCGGTGTTGAAGTACGCGATCTCGAGGTTGCGCTGCGCGACCTGCATCTTCTGGTCGAGCTCGAGGGCACGCATGAACGCGCCGACCGCCTCCTCGTACAACCCCTTGTTGTAGTACAGCACGCCGAGGTTGTTGTGCGCTCCCGCGTCCGACGGGTCGATCCGCCGGGCAAACGAGCGCAGGACCTCGCGGTCGCGCTCCGATGTGAGACGTGGGGACGTCACGGGGCGGCGCGCGGGCCCGGGCTACGCGACGCGGACGGCGCGAAGGATCGCCTGGAGCGACGCCGGATCCGGCAAGAGCAGAAAGAATCCGCGCAGCTTCTCCTCGACGTCCGTCATGTAGAACTCGCTCTCCACGCAGAACACGTAGTCGCGGTCGCTGCCGAACTGCAGGTACGCCGTCGTGAGCACCGCGGTGCTCATGTCCACGGCGAGGCTCGGCGGCGACGGCAGCAGCATCATCCCCATGAAGTCGCTGAGCGCGTTCATGTACGCGCTGCTCAGGATGTTGCCCGCCTCCTTGATCGCCGACTGCTCCATCTCGCCGAGATCGGTGGACGATCCCTGCGGGCGCCGCAGCATCAGCTCGGCCAGCCGGACGGCCGTCGGCTTGGGGAACACCAGCAGCGTGCGTCCCGTGAGGTCGCCCAGCATGTGCATGAGCACCGCGGCCACCGGCTCCTCGGGGGCGGAGACCTGCGGCGGCACCTCTTCCAGGCGCGACACGTTGATCGTGGGCACGCTGATCATGATGGTGCTATTGATCATCTGCGAGAGCGCGGTCGCGGCATGTCCCGCGCCGATGTTCGCGACTTCCCGCAGCGCGTCGAGCTGGAGCGCCTTCAACGAGCGCATGTCGTCCATGTGTGTTTCCATTTAGAGAAGGCTGCTCACGTCGATGATCAGCGCCGGAGCTCCGTCGCCGAGAATGGTGGCTCCGCCGAACAGCGGAAGCCCGTCCCGCACGCCGTCGAACTGCTTGACGACGATCTCCTGCTGGCCGATCAATGCATCGACGACGAGCGCGGCGCGCCGCTCCGCCATCTCCACCACCACGACCTGCTCGTGGCCGCGCGGCGCTTCGCCGTCGAATCCCATGAGCGTGCGCATCCGCAGCACCGGCAGCACTTCCTCGCGCAGCATCAGCACTTCCTGGTTCTTCACCGCGCGCAGGATGGCCGGCGTGAGCTCCACGGTCTCGCTCACGTGCGTCATCGGCACGGCATACGTCTCCTCGCCGATCCGAGCCAGGAGCGAACGGACAATCGCCAGCGTGAGCGGCAACCGCAAAGTCACGGTCGTCCCCTGGTCGGGGATCGTCTTCATGTCCACCGAGCCGCCGAGCGACCGGACGCGGTTATAGACGGCGTCGATCCCGACGCCGCGGCCGGAGAGATCGGTGACCGTGTCCGCGGTGGAGAAGCCGGGCCGCGAGATGATGCGCAGCAGCTCCTCGTCGCTGAGATCCGTCCGGGACGCTTCGACGAGGCCGTCGCGAATGGCGCGCGCGAGCACCTTGTCGCGGTCGATGCCGCGTCCGTCGTCGGAGACGCGAATGGCCACGGCGGAGCGGTCGCGCAGGGCGCTGAGCGTGAGACGGCCGGCGGCCGGCTTGCCCTTGGCGCGACGCGCCTCCGGCTTCTCGATGCCATGATCGACGGCGTTCCGCAGCAGGTGCACGATCGGGTCCCCGACTTCGTCGAGCATGGAGCGGTCGAGCTCCACGTCCTTGCCCTCGATGACGAAGTCCACCTGCTTCTGCACCGAGTGCGCGGCGTCACGCACGAGACGCGGAAAGCGGTCGAACACCTGCCACACGGGCACCATGCGGCTCGTCATGATCTCGTCCTGGAGATCGGCGACCAGCCGCGACGCCTGCGTCACGGTCTCCGCGAGCGCGGGGTCGTCGATCAGCCTGGAGAGCTGCGCAAGCCGCCCGCGGGTGATCACCAGCTCGCCGATCAGGTTCATCAGGTTGTCGAGGCGGCGCAGGTCGATGCGTACGCTGCGCTGCTGGCGCACCGCCGTCGCAGCCGAGCCGGCACCGGGGGCCGCGGGCACCGCAAACTCGGCCGTCGTGAGCAGCACCGCCTCCGGCTCGGAGGCCGTCGGCGCGCTCGTCGTGGTCATGCTCGCATCGCCCGCCTGCACCTCGATCACGTCGCCCGCCTTGCGGAGCGCGGCGGCCACGTCCGAGGCGGCGCGGTCCGTGCGGAGGCGCAGCGCGAAGTCGTGATCGAACTGGTCGGCCTGCAGGGCCTCGGCGGTCGGCGAGCAGGCAACCACCTCGCCGAACGCCGCGGCGGCCTGCACGACGAGGTACGCGCGAACTCCCTTGAGCGCGGTGTCCGGTGCGAGGCGAACGCGCACCAGCATGCCCTCGCCCGACGGTGCAGCTGCGGTCCAACCTCCGACGACCGGTGCCGCGACGGCCTTCTTGCTCTTCCGCTTCTTCCGTGCGGCCGGCGCGGGCGCGTCGAGGCCCTCGGCCTTGAGGAGCGAAACGACCGGTCCCACGTCCACCGCGTCGGCTTGTCCGGTGACCACCGCTTCGATGGCGCTCTCGAGCACGTCGGCGGACCGGAAGAGCAGATCCATCAGGGGCTCGTCGATCGCGCGCGCGCCGCGCCGGACCTTGTCGAGCAGCGTCTCCAGCTCGTGCGAGAGCGTGGCGACGGCCGTGTAGCCCATCGTCGCGCTCATCCCCTTGATCGTGTGCACGCTGCGGAAGATGGCGCTCACGGGCTCCGCCCCCCCCGCCCCGCGCTCTAGCTCGAGCAGCGAGTGGTTGATGGCCGATACATGCTCGCGGCTCTCGGTGAGAAAGAGCTCGGCGTACTGAGCGCTGTCCACTCGCGTGTCAGACGACGGGGGGAAACGTCACCCCAGCACGCGCTGGACCGCTTCCAGGACGCGGCTGGGCTGGAACGGCTTCACGACGAAGTCCTTGGCGCCCGCCTGAATGGCCTCCACGACGAGCGCCTGCTGCCCCATCGCGCTGCACATGAGGACCTTCGCGGTCGGATCGAACTTCGTGATCTCGCGGACGGCGTCGATGCCGCCCATGTCCGGCATCACGATGTCCATCGTGACGAGGTCGGGCTTGAGCTGCTTGTATTTCTCGACGGCCTGCACGCCCGTCTCCGCTTCGCCCACCACCTCGAATCCCGCCTGTTGCAGGATGTCGCCCACCATCGTGCGCATGAAGATGGCGTCGTCGCAGATCAATACCGTATGACTCACTCGATTGCCCCCTTAGAGCAGGACCTGCGTGACCAACGTATGAATGTCGATGAGGACGACGACGTCATCGCCCTCCAGATGCCCAATTCCTCGCACCAGCCCCCCACGACTATCGCGTGCACCGGCGTCGACCGGCTCTTCGTCGATCGCCTGCACGTCCAGCACTTCGTCGACCGCGACGCCGACGACCCGCGCACCGTGCTCGACGAGAATGATCGACGCACCGGGCTCACCGATCAGCGGACGCGCGCGGTCGAGTCGGGTGCCGAGGTCCAGCACCGTGACGATCGTGCCGCGCAGGTTGATCAGACCCTGGACGTACGGCGGTGCACCAGGTAACCGCGTGGCGCGCCGATAGGTGATGATCTCCCGAACCGCATCGATGTCGCAGCCGTACACGCCGCCGGCGACGCGAAACAGAAGCGTTCGCGCCGCGGCCAGCTGCTCAAGGATCGTCGTCTCGGAAGAAGCCAAAGTACTCCAGTGGGTCGGTAGCGGAGGACGACAGGTCGGAGCCGGCGGCACTCGAGAGTGCCGTCACCAGCTCGGGTGGCAGGAGCGACCGCAGCTCCACTGGTGCGCCCGTCGCCGGATGCCGGAAGCGAAGCCACGCCGCATGGAGGAAGTGACGCTTCGGCGGCATCGTCACGAGCCGCCGGCCGCCACCCCCTCCATAAGTATCGTCGCCCACCACCGGATGTCCCACCGACGACAGATGCACGCGGATCTGGTGCGTGCGGCCCGTATGCAGGTGCGCGCGCAACAGATCCACCACATCGAACCGGGCGAGCCGCGTGAAGTCCGTTCGTGCCGCTCGCCCCGTATTGACGATTGCCATGCGCTTTCGGTCTCGGGGGTCCCGCGCGATGGGCTTGTCGACCGTGAGACGGTCGGCGTCCAGATGCCCCCAGGTGAGCGCGGCGTATCGCCTTACGATCTCGCGCCTGGCCATCGCGGCGCCCAGCACCCGATGGGCCCGGTCCGTCTTGGCTACCAGCAGCAGCCCCGACGTCTCCTTGTCCAGCCGGTGGACGATCCCCTCGCGCTCTTCGCCACCAAGTCCCGACAGGGCGGTATCGCGCCCTTTCAGCGCATTCACCAGGGTGCCGCTCCAGTTGCCAGGCGCAGGGTGCACGACCATCCCCGCGGGCTTGTCGACGACGAGGATCTCCTCGTCCTCGTATGCCACGACGAGAGGGATGTCCTCCCCCACCACGGGGCGGCTGACGGGAGCGGGAATCTCCACCACCACGCGCTCGCCCGTCGCGGGCCGATAGCTCGCACGCTCGGCCCGCCCCGCCACGAGCACCTGTCCCGTGGCGATGAGCGTGGCGGACTGGGTGCGGGAGATGCCGAGCGACTCGGCGACGAAGAGGTCGAGGCGCGGAGCCCCTGACGGGGCCACGAGCTCATGCCGCGCGGCGCCGGTGGCGCCGGCGCCGGTCACTCCAGAGGCCCCGTGGGCCCCGTGTCCGGCTTGCGCGTGGTGGCCGCGCGCACCGCAGCCGCCGTTTCGCGCTCCTCGCGCGACAACGACCAGGCCAGCGCGAGCGCGCCGATCGTCACGGCGGAATCGGCCACGTTGAAGGTCCAGAATCGCACGTCACCAATTCCGATGTCGATGAAGTCCACCACTCCCTGGGGCGATCGAAACCGGTCGATGAGGTTACCCGCCGCACCGCCCCATGCGAGGCCGAGGGCGAACACGCGAAGACGGTCGCCCGAGCGCGCACCGGCGCCGGTCAGCTTGTACAGGCGCCACAGCACCACGAGCGCGATGACGGCGAAGGCGCCGAAGATCAGACGCGAGTACGGCCCGAGTGACATGCTGAACGCCGCGCCGGGATTGTAGGCGAGCGTGAAGCGCACCACGTCGCCGATCACGGGATGCGGCACGTAGCGCGGCGCGAGATACTGCTCCGCGAGCACCTTGCTGACG
>JBJMNM010000152.1:0-2116 GCA_045804305.1 Gemmatimonadaceae bacterium
ATTCGGCCGTTCTGCATCTGTTTTGCGACCAGGGGCGAAATAGCTTGCTCTCATGCGATACGTCGGGACGCCACTCTGCGCCGAGCGTTGTTTCCGCGAGGATCCGCGGCTGTTCCGATCCGCGTGGATCCGCGATAAAGCAGTTCAACGGCACTATCGCGGATCTCCGCGGATCGGAACAGCCGCGGATCCTCGCGGAAACAACGCTCGGCGCAGAGTGGCGTCCCGACGTATCGCATGAGAGCAAGCTATTTCGCCCCTGGTCGCAAAACAGATGCAGAACGGCCGAATATAGACCTATACAGATGACGAGAGCTGGCAGTCAGGTGGCTAGCCGCGACCGTTGAAAAAGCTCGGCTGACCGCGCAACTGGAGCGCGGCGTGTGCCGTGAGCTCGAGCCCAAGAAAGGCGAGTCCAGCCGCCCACCACGAGGGCCACTGCCACTGCGTGCTCTGTCGGCCAGCGAATGCGATTACCGTCAGGCGCATTCCAAACCCCAGCCCCAGCCCTCCCATGAACCAGACCGTCAGCCGCACGACGGTCTGCACAGGACGGGTTGCGGAGATTCGCGGACGCAGCCAATTCCGAAACCACAGCTCGAGCCAGTGGCCGCCGAGGGACGGCCAGAGCATGACCGCAGTCGCCAGCGGCCACCGTCCGAGGCCGCCCCACCAGTGGGCAACCACTCCCCCGGTCACGAGCGCGATCCCGAAGGTGCGCAGCAGCGTACGGCGTGGAGATTCGTGAAATGGCTGCCAGCTGGTCATCACTCGTGATGCCGATTGTCCGCTGTCTGCCACGACATCACCCGCCATCATTCGCCCCCGTCATCGGGGTTCAGCCCAGCAAGGATCTGCCTGATGGCGCCGAGGTGATAGGCCGTGTGAGCGGCGGTGGAGAGCGCGGCAGCCGTGCTGATGTCGTCCCAACTCGTGCGCGCGGCAACGACTTTCCGCCATCTGTCGGCCTCGTGGCGAAGCCCCTCGCGGAGAGTGCGCCACTGTTCCTCGGTGACCGTGGTGCGCTGCCAGCTGGCGTTGAAGTCCGCGCCGGCCCAGGGATTCGCCTCGCCGGCTGCCCAGCGGTTCAGGATGGCCAGGCCGAAATGGAGATGATCGACGTGCGCCGCGATCGGCGGTTTGCCGGACGTGGGCGGTGTCGACGCCGCGCTCGCCCCGATCGTGTCGAGCTGGCGAAGCAGCCCGGGGTCGCCGGGGTTGAGCACGTACGCCTCCTGACCCGGCGGGCCACCGAAGATCTCCCCGAGCATGTTGGACAGCGCGCGCTGAAAGACGGAGTCGGTGGTGGTCATCGTTCCTCCCTGTTCGTCACGCCGCCGACGCGCTTGATCACGCCCTGACGCGTCCGGCCCGCAATCGGGCTCGCGTGGATGCGGCGGACGAATATGCTTGTCCGTTCCTTCGATGTCACGACGCTCCCGCGTCGCATCTCGGTTCCCATCGTCTCCCATATGAAGCGCTTCGTCCTCGCCGCGCTCGCGCTCCTCGCCTGCGGACCCGCCGGACCCGCCGCCCCCACCGAGCGCTACGGGTTCATCACGCGACTCGGCCGCGACACCGTCTCCGTAGAGAGCGTGGCTCGTCGCGGAAACACGGTCACGAGCGACGGCGTGGATCGTTTTCCGCGCGTCCGCCGCCGGCACACCGAGATCGAGCTCCGTGCCGACGGCGGCATCCGGCGTCTCGTGATGGACATTCACACGGCGAGCGAGCCGGCCGAGCAGCGGGAGCGCCACGTCGTCGCCGATGTGACGACCGATTCCGTGCGCGTCGTGAAGCGCGACGGCACGGGGACCGTCACACGCGTCTTCGCCACGCATGGCGGCGTGGCGATGGCGCACCTCCCGCAGGTCTACAGCCTCTACGAGCTCTACTTCGCCGCGGCTCTCACACGCGCCGCGGCGGCGAACAAGCGCTCCGCCGGCGACACCGTGCAGATGCGGCAGTTCTACATCGACCGCGAGTTCGACCGGTTCCCGCTGGGCCATGGCATCGTGCGGATCGTGTCGGACAGCACGGCGGAGATCGACCACGACTGGCTTGCCGGCACGGGTGTGGCGACGTTCGACTCGGCGCGGCACATGCTGCGCTACTC
>JBJMNM010000153.1:0-2972 GCA_045804305.1 Gemmatimonadaceae bacterium
GACAGCGCGCGCTCGAGGTATTCCTCGCCGCGCCGCCAATCGCCGAGCGCTTCCCACTCCGCCAGGTAATTCGCCTGTCCTTCCATGTCCTCGAGCCGACGCACCCAGCGCGATTCGTACAGCCGCTTGGCACGTGTGAGCTCCACGTCCGTCACTCCATGCTCGCGCAGGGCGCGCAGCTGCGCCCAGATCGCGCGCGCGGCGTCGCCGGCATGCTCGGGCGGCGTCTCCGCGTGCACGACGAACACTCCGAGCGATGTGGGCGTGTAGTCATACGCCGACACCGATGACGCGAGCTTCTTCTCGCGCACGGCACGATACAGGCGCGACGCGCGTCCGCCGGCGAGGATCGTCGAGAGGATGTCGAGACCTGGCGTGTCGGGATCGAGCGTTCGAGGCGTGCGCCATCCGAATGCCACCTGCGCCTGCCCAATGTCGCCGGACCATTCGCGATAGCGGAATCCGGCCGTGCCTTCTTCGAGGGGACCGGAGCTGCGCGCCGGCGTCCCTACCGGCAGCGCGCCGTAGCGCGCGACCACCTCGCGCATTGCCTCATCGGGGTCCACGTCGCCCACGATCGTGAGCACGGTGTTCCCCGGATGATAGAAGTTCCGGTAGAACTTCATCAGCGCCCCGCGCGTGAGCGCACGCAGGCCGGGCTCGCGGCCGATTCGCCAGCGACGAATGCGATGCCGGTCGTGGAGCAGCTCGTACAGGGTCTCGGTGGCCACGGCCGCCGGGTTATCCGACTTGCGCTTGGCCTCCTGGATGATCACCTCCAGCTCGCGCGCGAGCTCGTCCGCGTCGATCAGCGAGTTGGCGTAGGCGTCGAACTGCACGTCCAGCCCCTCGGTGAAGCCGGAGGCGGGCAGCACGGTGTAGTAGCTGGTGTGATCGTAGATCGTCGCGGCATTCAGGTAGCCGCCCACCGCCTTCGTCTGTCGCGCGATCTCGCCAACCCCGCGTGTCGGCGTGCCCTTGAAGTACATGTGCTCGAGCACGTGTGCGATGCCTACCACGTCGTCGGTTTCGTCGAAGTAACCGGCGCTCACGTAGGTGACGATCGCCACCACGGGGGCGGAGCTGTCGCGCCGCACCAGCACGGTGAGGCCGTTGGGCAGGACGGTGCGGCGCACCGTCGCGGGCTCGAGCGCGGTGGTCAGGTCGGAAACGGTCATGGTCCCTAGATGATAGCGAGTCGCCGATGGCGGAGCACCACGAGCGCGGCCACGAAGCAGGCCGCGCCGTAGCCGCCCAGCCGCGCGATGGAATGCCAGGGGAGTGCCACGCCCTCGGCGAGCGCCTCGTACACGCCCGTCGTTTCGTGCAGGGGCGGCAGCAGATAGAGCAGCTTGGCAACGGGACTGGACGACGTACCGAATCGCTGTTGCAGGAGCGTCGTCATCACGGTGACGAACACGAGCGACAGCCAGTCCCACCGCGCCGTGGCCGAGAGGAGAAACGCCACCCCGGCGTAGCAGAGAAAGACCAGGCCGATCCCTGCGAGGAACGTGACGCTCAGCAGCGGCGAGATGAACAGGCCGTACACGAACGCGAGCACGCTCACGATCAGCAGCCATCCGCCGGTGTTCACGGCGAACGCCTGCCCATAGTATCGCTCGGGCGACATCGGCTTCGAGAAGAGGAAGCGGTAGTAGCCCAGCTTTCGGTCGTTCGCCACGATGCCGTTCATGGCGAGCAGCGCGCCGAGAAACACGATGACGCCGAGTGTGCCGTTCAGGAATGCGGCGTTGGCCTGGTGCGCCACAGCCGCCCGCGCGGCGGCGGCGCTGCCGTACCTCGCCACGACGTCGGCGTCGAAGTTCTGGTGAAGCACGAGGTACGCCGGCACCGCGCTGAGATAGCCGGTCAAGGCGGTGATGAGGAGCGTGGCGACGCCGCGGTCGAGCAGGTAATCGCGCACCTGCCAGAACGCATACGCCCCGAGACGCGCTCCCGAGCGCATCTCCTTCCGCACCGGCGCTGCGTGCGTGCTCACGGCATCTCCTCGGCGTCGCTACCGGGCGCGCCGACCGCGTCGCGGAACTGCTGCTCGAGGGCCGAGTGCACCGGCACCAGCGCGCTCACCAGCGCGCCGCCCTGCACCAGCGCCACGATCCCGGCGTTGATCGCGTCGAGCGAGAGCCCTTCGAGCTCGTACTCGCCGTCGCCCGTCCGGCGCGCGGTTGGAAACGTGGCGGCGATCCGCTCCTCGCCGCGCGCGACCACCATCCGGTACGGTGCACCCTCGCGCACGATCCGCTCGTTGGCGCGCACGTCCACGACGCGTTGGAGCTCTCCCCGATCGATGATCGCCACGCGGTCGGCCAGCCGCGCGAGCTCGTCCAGATTGTGCGAGGCGATCAGGATCGCGCGGTGGGGACTGCGCAGCTGGTCCACCACGTCGCGAAAACGCTGAGTCCACACCGGATCCAGCCCGTGCGTGGGCTCATCGAGCACCACTACGCGCTCCTCACGCAGCAGCGACTGCGCGAGTCCGAGCCGTTGAAGGTTCCCCTTGGAGAGCTGCCGCACACGCTTCGCGCGATGCTCGTCCAGGCCGAGCATGTCCATCACGGCCTCGACGCGCGCATCGCGTTCGTGATCCGCCAGGCCGGCCAGGAGCGCGTAACGCCGCAGTGCGTCCGTGACGCGCCAGCCGGGCGGAATGCTCACCAGCTCCGACAGATAGCTCACGCCGTTGCGCTCCACGTAGCGCCTCGGCTCGAGCCCGTCGATGCGCACCGTGCCCGCGCTCGGACCGATGAACCCGAGCAGGAGGGCGATGAGGGTGCTCTTGCCCGCGCCATTCGGGCCAGCGAGTCCGAGCACTTCGCCAGGCCGGATCTCCAGTGAGAACGCGTCGAGCGCGCGGACCTCGCGGCCGTTCCAGCTGCGATAGCGCTTGCCGACCTGGTCGAAGACGATCACGTATGACGGACGCGCGTTCGACCGCGCGTCAGCGCGGGTAC
>JBJMNM010000154.1:0-2353 GCA_045804305.1 Gemmatimonadaceae bacterium
CAGCGCCTGAGCTGTTGTCGGAGCTTCGCCGGCTCGAGCTGGAGAACGCCCAGCTGCGGTCGATGCTCGAGCATTTCTCCGTCGACGAGATGGAGGTGCCCGAGCAGTCCGCGCCGCGCTGGCGGTGGTGGGCCGGACGCACCATCGCCGCACTGCTCTTCGCCGGTGGCATTGCGCTGACGACGCTCATGGTCGCCGAGAGCAGGCCAATGCGACAACTCCGCGGCGCGCTTCGCGACGGACGGTGGGAAGGGCGAAGCATGCGAATCCACGATACGCGTGTCGTGCTCCCACCCATTCCACCGATTCCACCGATTCCACCGATTCCACCAATCCCGCCAATCCCGCCCCTGCGTCCAGCGCGCTAGGTCGAGCGAGCGCGACGGTAAAACCATGGCCGCCAAGGCTTTCCGTCGCTGATCTTTTTGTTTATATTTGAGGTCCTACCGCAACTCGACGCGACTCTGGAGCAGCCCGTTACGCTCCTGCCCGCCCTCGCGTCCTCCGGCCAGCCGTTCGCTCGTCCCTCCCCGCCTTTGCGCCGCTCAGGAGAAGATTCATGCGTCCACCCAAGTATCTCCAGAACGTTCTCATTGGCTCCACGGCGCTCCTGTTCGCCGGTGCGCACTTCGTGCCCAACCAGGCCGAGAGCGGCCCCGTGCTCGATGCCGCGGTCTCATTCGTGAGCCGGCCTGCTGCGGCGACCTCAGCTGGGGTCACGAGCGCGACCGGTAGCGTCGCCGGTGTGACGAAGGCGGCTGTGGCGGCGCTGGGTGGTGCGGTTCGCAGCTTGAGCCGGCCTGAAGCATTGGAGAAGGCGTTTCAGAGCTACTTCGCGTTCAAGACCTCGCACCCCGACGAGGTCAGGAAGCCCTTCCTCTACTTCGTGGATTACGGCCTGCCGAGCACGAGCCCGCGCGGCTACGTGTTCGACATGGAGTCGCTGAAGGTCGTGGACGGCCCCTTCACCGTCGCGCATGGCCGCGGCTCGTCGACGTCGCAGTACGGCGTGCCGACGCGCTTCTCGAACGCGTCCGGGAGCGCGTCGACCTCGCTCGGGCTCTACGTCGCGAAGGCGCTGTACGACTTCCACGGCCACGCCTCCGGCCAGGCCTATAGCTCCATCGGGCTGCGGCTGATGGGTGTCTCGAGCGGGTTCAACGACAACGCGCTGGCGCGCGGCGTCGTGGCGCACGGTGCGCCATACGTGACGGCCTCGAAGGCCGGCCGCAGCGAAGGCTGCCCGGCGATGGAGCCGTCGCGTGCGCAGCGTCTGCTGCCCAAGCTCGCCGAGGGCGGGATGGTATTTCTCTTCGCGCCCGACGAGAACTGGCTGACGCGCGACCCGTGGCTCGCGTCGAGCGCCGCCGAGTAGCGCACAACGGTTGCACGTCCCTCCCTTCGCTGCGCTCGAGGGCAGGCGCAGCGCGCAGCACGAGATCCAGGGGTCAGTTCAGGGCATCCAAGTCGTGAACGTCGACGCCGGCTCCCGCGATTTCGCCGGCGGCACCTCCGCGGCCTCTCCCACGTTCACGATGGCGACGATGCGCTCGCCGTCGCCGACGCCGGCCGCCGCACGCGCGGCCGGATCGCTCATCACGGCGCCAGTCTTGAGGGCCGTGCCGAGCCCCATCTCCACCGCGACAAGGGCGAGATTGGAGATGCCCATCATCGCGGCCGCGTAATCCTCCTCGCGAATCTCGGGATTCTCGTTCGTCACGACCGCCACGGCGATCATCGCCGGCAGCGCGCGATGCTCGGCTGCGATCGTCTCGCGCATCGCTCGCGCCGCGTCGGGATTCTCGAGCTTCCGTGCCTTGCGCTCACCGAGCACGAGCCCGTACGCGTACCGCGCCTCGGGCCCGAGCACGTAGAAGCGCCACGGCTGCGTGAGCCGGTGATTCGGGCCGAGCGTGGCGGCCGTGAGCAGGGCTTCGATCTGCTCGCGTGAGATCGGTCGATCGGTGAAGCGCTTGATGGACCGGCGGCTCCGGATGGCGTCGGATGGATGCATGCAGGCAAGGTAAACGCACCCGAGCCGCCGCGCCGCTACGGTGTGAGCATGGTGCTGGCTGTCGTTTCGCCCAGCGTCCACTTCCGGATCCACTCGTTCTCGCGCTTCATCTTGTCGAGCTGATGCCTCGGCTCCTGCAGGCCATGCGGCTCGCGGGGATAGAACACGAGCTGCACCGGCACGCCGTTCTTTCGCAGACCGACGTACAGCTCCTGCGACTGTCCGATCGGCACGCGTTGGTCGGCCTGGCCGTGGAGAATGAGCGTCGGCGTGCGCGCGTTCTTGATGAACGTCATCGCCGAGCGTTTGCGATATTCCGTCGTGTCGTTCCATGGCTCG
>JBJMNM010000155.1:0-4522 GCA_045804305.1 Gemmatimonadaceae bacterium
TAGGCGACGTCTCGCGTGCCGACCATCAGCGGGACGAGGTAGAGCCCGAACGCGGACATCACGGGCACGGCGAAGAGGAACATCATCGCGGTGCCGTGCACGGTGAAGAGCTGGTTGTACCGATCGGGTCCGATGAGCGGGTTCTCGGGGCGGGACAGCTGGAGACGCATGAGCCCCGCGTTGAGCCCCGCGAGCAGGAAGAAGACGAGCGCGGTGGCGACGTAGCGCTTCGCGATCGACTTGTGGTCCACCGACGTGATCCACCCCCAGAGGCCGGTCGGCGCGCGCCAGGTGCGCTCGAGCGCCTGCAGCTCCGCCAGCTCGGCGTCGCCGGGACCGGTCGTGAGATCGGCCAGTGGTGTGGTCACCAGGTAGTCGCTCACTTGAGGCTCTGGAGATACGTGAGCAGCGCGTCGAGATCCTTCGGCGCGAGCATGTTGGGCGGCATGCGGCTCCCCGGCTTGATCCCCTGCGGATCGACGATCCAGCCGGCCAGATTGCCGCGCGTGTTCGGCAGCGTTCCCGCCGCGATCGTGCGCCGGCTCGCGAGATGCGTGAGGTCCGGCCCGTTGTGCGAGCCCGCCTCGGTGCCTTCGATGGCGTGGCACATCGCGCAGGTATTGGTCATGAACACGTCGCGCCCGCGCCGCTGCGCCGAGTCGGCGGGCGTCTGCCCGGGTTCGCGCTGCTGCGCCACCCAGTGGTCGTACTGCGCACGCGGTTCGGCCACGATGAACAGTCCCATCTTCGCATGCTGCAGCCCGCAGAACTCGGCGCACTGGCCCCGGTAGACGCCCGGCGTATCCGCCTGGAACCACACCGACTGCGTGTACCCGGGAATGAGGTCCTTCTTTCCGCCGAGATTCGGCACCCACAGGCTGTGAATCACGTCGGAGGCGCTGAGGAGAAAGAGCACGGGCTGACCGACGGGCACATGGATCTCGTTGGCCGTCGTGAAGCGACCATGCGCCGAGGTGTCGGCGTACTGCACCTCCCACCACCATTGACGGCCCGTGACCTCGATGGTGAGCGGATGCGCTCCGGGCTGGGTGCTCAGCGTTCGCCCGATCGACAGGTCGTAGCCGAAGAAGACGAGCAGGGTGACGATCGTGGCAGCCAGCGCCCAGGTGACGCCCCGCGTCATGCGGCCCTCGCTATCGCTCGCCAGAGGCTCGCCGCGACGTGCGCGTCCGTGCGCCGCACGCAGCGCGACGAACAGCGCCCCGATCGTGAGCACGTAGACGAGGGTGGCCACGACGAACGCGAACCAGGAGAGGCGCGCGATGTTCGACGCTTGCGGCCCAGCCGGCGCGAGGACGGACTGCCAATCCATCAGGGCATCTCCGACGCCGGCGGCCGCACGGACTTCTTCGGCGCGACCTGCTGCGGGAGGGCTTGCGAGCCCGGATACATCATGATGTGATCGACGCGCGACGAGCGGCCCGACGCGGGCGTGAGCCCGGACAGTGAGCGCACGTACGTGACGATCTGCCAGATCTGCGAGGTGGGAATGCGGCCCTCGAACGACGGCATGCCGTTGGGGCGTCCCTGCACGATGGTGTTGAAGATCTGTTCCGGCTCGCTGCCGTAGATCCACTTGTCGTCCATGAGCGCGGGACCCATGCCGCCGCCGCCGTTCGCGTGGCAGCCCGCGCAGTTGTACCAGCCGAACAGGCGCTGGCCCTCGGTCTGCGCGTAGGCGCTGCTCTCGTAGGGATTCTGGGAGCGCGTGCTGTCGGCGGGTGTGCCCGGTTGGAGCACGCTCAGATGCACGCCCGTGGGCATCACGCTGGGCGGCGTTTCGCGGAAGCGGCGCTCCTCGCGTTTGCACGCGCCGACGACGGACGCCACGCCGAGGGCGCCAGCGAGCGACAGCCAGGCGCGCGCTCTCATGGAAGCGAGAACACGTAGAGCGTGCCTCCCTTGGTGGTCTTCTGCGGCAGGTCCGTCATGGCCGCGGCGAAGCCGAGCGCCGCGGTGGAATCGCGCGGATCGAGATTGCCCGCGACGATGGCGCCCGCCCATCCGCCCACGCCCGACATCACCGCGACGTATTGCTTCCCGTCCGGACCGCGGTAGGTGATCGGCTGGCCGATGATCCCCGAGCCGGTCTTGTATTGCCAGAGTGGGGCGCCGGTGCGCGCGTCGACCGCCTTGAACCAGCCGTCCATGGTGCCGTAGAACAGGACGTCGCCCGCGGTGGCAAGCGTGCCGCTCCACACCGGCAGATCTTCCTGGAGCTTCCACGCCGCCCGCCCCGCCACTGGATCCCATGCCGTGAGCTCGCCGCGATGCCCGCCGGGGCCGGCCATCATCTTCACGTTCATGCCGACGTACGGCGTGCCGGCGATGTAGTTCGCCTCGAGGCCCTCCTCGTCCATGCACAGGTTCTGATGCGGGATGTACACCATTCCCGTCCGCGGCGAGAAGGACGACGGTTGCCAATCCTTGCCGCCTGGTGCAGCCGGACAGATGTCGCGCACGACCTCGCCGACCCGCGGATGCTTGGACTGGTCGAGCGCGAGCTCGCCCGTCTTGAGGTCGACGCCGTGGGTGGACGTGATGTGCACGAACGGCTCGGCCGACAGGATCTCACCCGTCGCGCGGTCCATCACGTACACGTAGCCGTTGCGATCGGGGTGGACGAGCGCCTTGCGGGTCTGGCCCTTCCACGGCAGATCGATCAACAGCGACTCGTTCACGCCATCGTAGTCGTGGAGGTCGTGGGGGTTCATCTGATAGGCCCACACCGCCTCGCCGGTCGTGGCGTCGCGGGCCAACAGGGTGGAGGTCCACTTGTTGTCGCCGGGGCGCTGATCGGGATTCCACGGGCCGGGATTCGCCGCGCCGTAGTACACGAGGTCGAGCTGGGGATCGTAGGAGAGCCAGCCCCAGACTGTGCCGCCGCCGATCTTCCACTGCTCGCCCACCCACGTGCTCACGCCCAAGTCCTTGCCGCGATCCTTCGGATAGAAGGGCTTGAAGCGCGAGCCGATGAGCACATCGCGGTCGGGGCCGGTGCTGTACGCGGTCCACTTCACGGCGCCGCTCGCGAGGTCGAGCGCCTTGAGCCAGCCGCGCACGCCCATCTCGCCGCCGGAGTTGCCCACGAGCACCAGGTTCTTCACGACGAGCGGCGCCATCGTCATCGTCTCGCCGGTATTGATGTCGCCGACCTTGGTCTTCCACCGCTCCTTGCCGCTCGCGGCATCGACGGCGACGACGTGGTCGTCGAGGGTGGTGAAGACGATGCTCCCGCCGGAGAACACCGGTCCGCGATTCACCACGTCGCAGCAGGCGACGCCCTGCGCCTCCGACTGCGGCTTGGGGTCGTACATCCACTTCGTCGGCGCGCCCTCCTTGGTGAGGTCGAGCGCGTAGAGGAGATTCGGGAACGGGGTGAGGATGTACATCGTGTTGTTCACGACGAGCGGCGCTTCCTCGTGTCCGCGCAGCACGCTCGTGGAGAAAGTCCACGCGCTCCGCAGCGACTTCACGTTCCCGGTCGTGATCTCGGCGAGCTGGCTGTAGCGCAGCGCCGAATAGCTCTTGGCCGGCATGGTCCACTGGCCGTCTTCGGGATCCAGGGGCGCCGAGGCGCGCGGCGCTCCCGACGCGGGAAGCGTCGCGGGCGCGGGCTCGCGTGCGACTTCTGGCGCCTTCTCGCGCGTACACGCGACGGCGAAGACGACGACTGGGACCGCTGTCCGAAGGGCGCGCGTGAGGCGACGCCCTCGGGCCGGGTGCGACGGCATTCAGGTACCTCGGCGGGTGGGGGTAAGGAACCCGAGTGTGGCGCCGACACGCGCTAAAAGCGTACCGTCGTCGTCCTGAACGAAGTGAAGGACCTGCAGGTGCAGTGGCAGTCCGTCGCTGCGCTCAGGACGACACGTGCCGGCACCGTGTTTGCCTCCACGAGGCTCGTGCGCCACGCCAAGCTGCTCGTACGACGATGCAACAGCGTCATCACTCTCGCGGCTCTGCTCCTACCGCGTGCGGCGTGGGCACATCCCGGACGTGCGCTGGCGCCACACGACCTCTGGGGAGCCTGGACGCCGGCGCCCGTGCTGCTGGCAGGGCTGCTGTTCAGCGGCGCGCTGTATGCGCGGTGCATACATGTGCTATGGCGGCGCGCTGGACGCGGGCGCGTCGTGCCGCCGTGGCGCATGGGCGCCTTCGTTGCCGCGCTCGGGGCGCTGACCGTGGCGCTGATCTCGCCGCTCGATGCGCTGGGATCGGTGCTCTTCTCCGCGCACATGGCGCAGCATCTGCTGCTCATGATGGTCGCCGCACCGCTGATCGCCCTCGGCGAGCCCCTCATGGTGACCTTGTGGGCCGTGCCGGTGCGGTGGCGGCGGGCGATCGGCCGCTTCTGGATCCGCGCGCGCCGCCTGCGCGCGGCTTGGCGGCTGGTGAGCGCGCCCGCCGTCGCGTTGCTGCTTCATGTGGTGGTGCTCTGGCTCTGGCACCTGCCCGCGCTGTACGAGCGCGCGTTGCGGAGCGAATGGGTGCACGTAGCGGA
>JBJMNM010000156.1:0-3313 GCA_045804305.1 Gemmatimonadaceae bacterium
CAGCCGCTCCGAGTCGAATCCGCGGTCGGCGAACGCCTCGCCTGGATGGTGCCGGTAGAAGGTGAAGCCGCGCTTCAATCCACGACGCAGGTCGGGATGGTGAGCCAACCACCGCCCGTGCGTAGCCAACTGGTAGCAGTCCGCCAGCCCATAACGGATCCCAAGCCGCTCGAGCGAGAGGTTGCCGAGCGGCGTCGACGACTCGCCGATCGCGAAGCGCGGATGCGTGCGGCGCTCGAGCATCACCACGTCGTACCCGAGCACCGCGAGCACGCGCGCGAGCAGCGACGCGGCGAATCCACTTCCCACGATCGCGACCTCGCACCGATCGGTCACCAAGCCTCACACTCCGCGCATGCGATCCGCGGCTCCGCGCGGCCCGTCACGTTCAACCGCTGCAGCCGCTCGATGCGCGCCGGCCGGCATTGACTGCACGCCGGCAGGAGCTGCACGTCCCACACGTCAGCCGTGACGGCCGTGTTGGTGAATCCCAGGCAGCGGTCGAGCGTCTCCTCGAGCTGCGACAAGGAGGGCGGAGTGAACTGGCCGAGCGCCGCCAGCCGCTCCATCTCCCCATTGCCGCCGCGCACGGGGATGATCGACACGATCGACGCGCCGCGCTCGGCTGCATACTCCGCGGTGCGTACCGTCCATTCCACGGATTCATCGGCGGGCACGTGTGGCGCGCCGAGCAGCACGAAGGCGCGCAGGTCCATGTCGTTGTCGGCGAGCCAGCGCGCGCTCCTGTCGAACACGCCGAGGTCGAGCCGCTTGTTGAGCTGCGCCGCCGCGACGGGGTGAATCGTCTCGAGGCCGACGGCGATCTCGAGGCGTCCGGTGAGCCGCTGCGCGAACTCCAGCGCCGATGGGCCGATCGTGCTCGCATGCGACTCGACCGTCACGCCGGCGAAAGGCGCGGCCAGCTCGGCGATCCGCGGCAGGTCGGCCACCGGCACCGCGCGCCGGTCGAAGAAATTGCTGGCGTTGTAGAGCTTGAGCCGGTCGGGGCGCGGGGCTGTCGCGTCGAGAGAGCACAGCACGTCGGAGATCTGCTTCGGCAGCGCGCCCACGGGCGTGGGGCCATCGATCGTGTACCGCCACAGATCGCAGAACGAGCAGGTGAACGGACACTCCGCGCCGGCGAGGAAGATCGTCAGCGCATGCTCGACCGTGCTGTCCGGCCGACGCTCGTCCTCCAGCACCGAGCCGAGCGCCACGAACGGATCCACCGCCGGCTTCGGCGCGCGAAGCGCGCGGATCCGTCGGTCGACAGTCTGCGCGCTCACATCGCCGCGTGCAGCGTCTGATAGTGTCGGCGGTAGCGCGCCTCGCTCTGCGGGAACAGTCGCACCGCCTGACCCTCGGCGACCGCGCCGTGCTGGAAGCGCCGTTTCGGGAAGACCGGCATCTCGAGCCCGAGCACCGAGCGAATGCCGCGTGCCACGATCTCTCCCTTGAGCGCATACAAGCGCTCGTGCGAGCCGCTGGTCAGCTCGGCGAAGGGGATTCCTTCGGCCACGGCGATGACGGACGGGCGCGTGTAGGGGCTGAAGTCCACGAACCCATGCTCGCGCGCGCAGGCGTAGCTGCGCACGCACGCTCGGCTGTACCCGCCCGTGTAGGTGAGCGAGTGCTTGATGGACTCCACTCCCCATCCCTCCTGGTACAGCATGCGATTGTTGACGACGCTGCGGATCGTCAGCTCGCTGTTCTCCTCGATCGGATAGTCCTTCAGGTTCTCGTCGCCGCCGTCGCCGTCCACGAGCAGGCGCCACTCCGGGTATCGGTCGCGAATTGCCGCCAGCAGCCCGAGGTTCACGGCCGCGCACTCCACGTCGAGCGGCTTGTAGTCCTCGATCACCGCTACCGCCCGCAGCGGGTCGAGCGCGCTGGATGCGACGTCGATGACTTCGCCGAAGAACTCGAGCCCGGTGTTCGACAGGAAGTCGCGCGCCTGTGCTGCGTCTTCGCCCGCGCCGTCCACCGACAGCGTGAAGGCCTTCAGCCGTGCGGGCGACTGGCCCTCGTTGAGGAGCAGCTGGTACAGGCAAAGGAGAATCGCGCCGCTGTCGATGCCGCCGGAGAACGGGACGCCGATCGGCGCGGCCGGATCCTGCGCCGCCAGCCACTGGCGCAGCTCCGTGTAGACCGCCTCCACGTAGTGGCGGCCGATGAGGTCCAAGTCCGGCGGCAGCGTGCCGCGCGGCGGATCGAAGAAGCGACGATGCACCGGGTTCGGATCCGGGCACCCGAGCAGCCGCAGCGTGGTGACATGGTGTGCCGGCACCATGCGCGTGTAGCTCGGGTGGAACTGCTCCGACCAGCCGAGCCGCGCCAGCTCCGCCGCGATCTCGTCGATGCGCTCGGCGACGATCAGCACGGGTCCGTCGGCGGCCTTCGCCAGGAAATAGCGGAGCGGCCGGTCCAGGCTCCGCGCGAGCATCACCTTCTCTCCGTCCTGCGCGATCAGGGCGAACGAGCCGTCGATCTCGAGCGCGGCACTCGCGTCGGGCGCGAGGAGCCGCCGCTGGGCGTCGGCCACGGTGGAGCTCAGCAGCCGCTGCGACTCGGGGGCGACGAGGTTGATGACGCGGGCGACAGGGTAGGCCATGGCGGATCGAAGGGAGCGAGCAGAATGGCGCCGCGCCGGTCTTTCGTGTCTCGAGATCCCAAATGTGGCGCAATTCGATTCGGCGTGGTCCACCAAGAATAGGAACCGGGCCTCAGACGGGCCAGCGATCGCTGCTTCCAGGTTGGTCTACTTGACAACCTTTGCGGCGGCCCGTAGTACAGGCGCAGGCCGGGCCCGAGCTGAAGTCAGCGACGGCTCCGGTTCATGGTGCGATGGAGCACTACGTCACGGACTCCCCCCCCACCAACCCACTGGCGGAGGTCGTACGCGCTCGCGGCATCGGTTCGAACTGTCCCTCTGCAGCGCTCTTTTGTTCGTCTCGCCGACTAATGTCGTCGGTCAGACGACTGCGCCGCGCCTTGCCGCCAGCGGCGAGCCGATCTACCTGATCGTGCGCAGCGACGACGGCGGAATGAGCCACAGCGTCAACATGGCGCTCGAGCGGCTCATCAAGAGCGGCATGCCCGTCTCGGTCTCCGTGATGTTCGCCACTCCGTGGTATCAGGAGACCGTCGACATCCTGAAGCGCCATCCCGACGTGGCCGTCGGCATCCACCTCACGCTCAACTCCGAGTGGAAGGGCCTTCGCTGGGGCCCGGTGGCCGGCCGCAGCGCCGTCCCGACCCTCGTCGACGCGGATGGCTTCTTCTTCTCCACCTCGGAAGCGCTGCATCGCAACAA
>JBJMNM010000157.1:0-5155 GCA_045804305.1 Gemmatimonadaceae bacterium
CGAGCCGAGAGCACGTCGACGGAGTCGAGCGGCAGTCCAACGACGCGGCCGCTGACGAATCCCACCGACCAGGCGCCGTCGGCAGGTTTGCCGGTGATCGACCGAAGCGGCCATCGCTCGCAGTCCTCGGTGTCGTCGCTCGGCGGATCCCCGAGCTGCGCCGAGTAGCGTGTGCCGCCCCGCCCCAGCAGAATGACCGGAGCCGCGCTCAAGCTCGCCGAGTCGAGTTGCGCCACGGCATCACTGTCGTTTGCTGATGGGAGTAGCACCACCGCCTGCTCACGCGTCGGTCCCTGCACGAGCAGCGCGGGGCCGGCAACGACGTTCCACCCGTTCGTCCGTCTCCTCGCCGCAGCCGAATCCGCGGCGGGTGCCGCGCCAGGACCCACGGAATCAGCGTGGGGGGACGGCGGTCGACGCTCGCACGCACCCAGCCCCACCAGGGTCAGGATGCAGGTGATGTGTGCGCTCGTGACCAGGCGGGAGAGGCGGCGATGCGGCATGCACCGTAATTTGGTGCCCTGCAGGGAGCCGTCAATCAGAATCGGGAGAAACATGCACGCACCGCTGCTGCGAGAATCCGGCTCTCCGTCCCTCCACCGGGCCCACGGCGGACGCGCGCCCTGGATCGAGCGGGCTAGCTGGGCGTTGTACGACTTCGCGAACACCATCTTCTCGATGAATGTCGCGACGCTGTATTTCTCCGTCTGGCTGATCGCCGATCTCGGGGCTTCCAATACGGTCTACGCTCTCGGCAACGGCATCTCCTCGCTGCTCGTCGTTGCCACCGTGCCAGTCCTCGGCGCGCTGTCCGACGCGCGGCGGCGGCGGAAGCCGTGGGTCGTTGGCTTCACGATCATCGCTTGCATCGCCTGCGCGGCAATCGGCGTCCTGGGACAATACACGCTCCCGTTGGCCGGCGCGGAAACAATCGGTGGCGTCGCGCTGCCCGCCGCCTGGCATCCCTCGATCAGCACCTTCACCTGGGTGCTGGTCGCGTTCGTCGTCGCCAACTACACCTATCAGGCCGCGCAGCCGTTCTACAACGCGATGATGCCCGAGCTGGTACCGCCCGACGAGCAGGGGCGACTCTCGGGGTTCGGCACAGCCGTCGGCTATGTCGGCACCATCGTCGGCCTGCTGCTGGTCGTTCCATTCTTCAACGGGGCGTATCCGCTCTTCGGTGCGCTTCCGGACGCGTTTCTGGCAACGCTGCGTTCAGCCGTGCCGTTCACCGCGCACGCCGGTCGTGTGTCCACGTTCGTGCCGACGGCCATCCTGTTTCTCCTCTTCTCGCTGCCGCTCTTCATCTTCTGCCGCGACCATCATCCGCGCACCGATCATGTGCCGATCGACTGGCGCAGGGCGTTCGTGGACGTTGGCCACACGCTCCGGGATGCGAAGCGGCATCCGGGGGCGCTTCCCTTCATCCTGGCGTCGTTCCTCTATCAGGATGCGATCGGCACGATCGTGTCGTTCATGGCGATCTACGCCGTGAAGGCCATGGGATTCGCGCGTGGTGCCGAGACCACGCTCTTTCTCGTTCTGACAATTCCGGCGATCTTCGGGAGCTACATCGCTGGTCTGCTGGTGGATCGCTACGGCGCGAGACGCACGCTCATCTACACGATCGTGTGCTGGATCGTGCTGCTCGTGGCCATGATCATCGCGCCCACGCAGGGTGCGTTCTGGATCGTAGGTGGATTCATCGGCCTGATCTTCGGTGGTGTGCCGACCGCCGAGCGTCCGATGCTGCTCTCTCTGGTTCCGGAAGAGGAAGCGGGGCGGTTCTTCAGCCTCATGCTGCTCTCCTCGCGTGCCGCGGCCGTCGCCGGTCCGCTGATCTGGGGTCTCACGGTCGATGGGCTGGAGCCTGGAAGCGGAACCGGCTTCGCCTATCGCGCCGCCGTGCTCACCGTAGTGCTGATGTTCGCCGCCTCGCTGCTGCTCATGCGGCGCGTCCCCGACCGCGCCTCTCGCGCCTCGTGACAGGCTGATGCTGTACCGTGCTCTGCGCGCGGCCGCCGATGTCGCACTGCACTGGTACTACGCGGACGTCGCGGTGCAGGGCGGGGAGCGCATTCCGTCAGATGGGCCGCTGATCATCACCGCCAACCATCCCAACGCGCTCGTCGATGCACTCGTGGTCGGGACAACCGTGCGCCGACGTGTGCTCCTCACGGCGAAGGCCACCCTGTTTGAGAATCCGGCGCTCGCCGCCGTGCTCCGTGCGGTGGGTGTGGTGCCGCTCCGGCGCGCCAAGGATGAGCGAGACACCCCCGTGGCCGCTTCCGCGTCGCGCAACGTCGACGCCTTTCGCTTGGTGACGCATGCCCTGCGGCAGGAGCGAGCGGTGCTCGTGTTCCCGGAGGGGATCAGCCACGACGAGCCGAATCTCGCGCCGCTCAGGACGGGCGCCGCCCGCATGGCGCTCGCCGCCGCTGCCGACGGTGCTCGCGGTCTCCGCATCCTGCCATTCGGCATGATCTTCGAGCAGAAGGAGCGGCCACGGAGTCGTGTGCTCGTACGCATCGGCGAGCCGATCGAAGTCGACGAGTGGCTCGCGACTAGCGGTGCGCCCGACGCTGCTCGGCTCACCGCCGAAATCGACGCAGCGATGCGCCGCGTCACGCTGAACTTCGCAAGCGAGGCGCGCGCGCGGCGGGCGATCGCTCTCGCGCGCGTGCTCGCCTCCATTGCGGAGCAACCCTTCCCGGTTGGCCGGCCTCGTCCGCTCGTCATCGAAGCGGAGCTCGCGCGCCGCGTCGACGTGGCCACGGATGCGCTCGCGAACGCGCCCCCTGAGGCCGTGCATCAGGCTGACGCTCTCATTGCACGCGTGGAGTCGCTCGAGGCACGATTGGCCGACCGACACGTGACGCTGGCCGATCTGCGCATCTCGCCACGGGTGCGGCACGGTGCCCGTTTCGTCGTGCGTGAAGGTGCGCTGGCGGCCGTTGCATTTCCGGTCGCATTGCTGGGACGAATCACCCACTGGGTCCCGTTGCGTCTCGCTCGTCTGCTTGCGCTTCGGACCACGGCGAAAGATCCGTCGCGCGATCAGCCCGCCATGCGGACCATCGTGCTTGGCCTCGCGTTCGTCCTGTTCTGGTATGCGCTCCAGGGAGTGCTCCTGACGCGGTGGTTCGGCGTGGTGCCGGCGCTCGCCTGGCTCGTGGTGATCTTCCTCGCTGCGCGCGTGGACTTCGTGCTGCGCGATCGTTTACGTCGAGGTTGGAAGCGAGCACGCAGCTATCTGGCGCTGCGAGCCGATCCGGCGTTTCGGGCGACGGCGCTCGAGGAGATTGATCTGGTCGTCGCAGAAGCGCTCGCTGTGGAGCAGCTGCTCGTACCGCCGACGGTCGCCGCAGGCTGATCGAAACCTCTCAGCGTACGCGACCCGACGGAGGAGGGAGAAAGGGTCCTCCCAGGTCCCAATGCCAGGCCTCGCGGCGCTCGCCTGTGCGTGGATCCTTGAGCGGCTTGTACTGGAGCCGAGAGGCGGGAATTCCGACCTGCTCGCCGTAGGCGAGCAGGCGTGCTCGGTTCGTGGAGACCAGATGCGCCATGGGACGGCCCTTCCAGACGTGGCGGTGCATCCACAACCCGCCATCCATAGCGTGGATCATCCCCGCTCGGCGCGAGTGGAACTCGCGATAAGGAACGTCACGTCGTGCTTCGGCACCATCGGGCTCGTCGGACCTCCGCACGGTCAGCGGCAGCGGCGCAAGCTCACTGGCAGGCGGGCACGCCTTCGTTCACCGTGGGCGGCGGCGGCGACATGGCGCCCATGTACACGGTGCACATCAGCGGGTACGAGAGCGGATGCGTGGCCGTCGCGACCCAGCCCGCCGCACCCGACGGTGCAGACAGCGTGATGACCACGCCCGGCGTGCCACGGTAGTTCAGCTGCGACGTGTCCGTCGCGTACGACTGCTTCTCGTAGAAGTATGCCTCCTGCGCAACGACCAGGTTTCTCAGGTCGCTTCGCAGAGCCGCGGCGTTGGCACGGCCCTTCGTGTTCTGAAACTTCGGGATCGCGATCGTGGCAAGAATGCCGATGATCACGACCACGATCAGCAACTCGATCAGGGTGAACCCGGCACGTGGACGCGGCATCGCGGAGTTCCAGGGATATCGGTGAGGTGGCGCGGACGGACTAACTGTCGGCTTTGTAGGCCCTTCCATGCAGCGCCATGCAAAAGCAAGGGCGGTGCCCCGCGCACTATATACGCTAAAGCCTTAAGAGATCAAGCCTTAGGGCTTCCTGCCCAGAAATTGGACAGTCCATGGCACCGGTCGAATTGCCATAACCGGGGCAGTCTGCAACGGACAAGACGCCAGCGATGCGCCACTAGCCCATCTTCGTTTCCAGCCAGTTTTCTCCGCTCCCCACGTCCACCAGTAGAGGCACCGAGAGCGAGGCCGCGTGCTCCATCTCCTCGCGCACCAGCGTCGTCACGACATCGAGCTCGAGCCCCGGGACCTCGAAGACAAGCTCGTCATGCACCTGGAGGAGCATCCGCGCGCTGAGCCGTTCGGCAACCAGACGATCGCGGATGCGGATCATCGCCATCTTGATCAGGTCGGCCGCGGACCCCTGGATCGGAGAATTGGCCGCCGTTCGCTCGCCGAATGCGCGGATGTTGAAATTGCGGTCTCGCAGCTCGGGGATGTAGCGTCGTCGCTTGAAGATGGTCTCCACGTAGCCGTGCTCGCGCGCGTATTCCACCGTCGAGTCGAGGAACTCGCGGACACGCTGGAACCGTGTGAAGTACCGTTCGATGAATTCCTTGGCCTCGGCGTGCGCGATCTTCAGCTGCCGAGACAGAGCGTGCGGCCCCTGACCGTAGATCGTCGCGAAGTTGATCGTCTTCGCGCGAGCCCGCATCTCGGAGGTCACGGACTCCAGAGGGACGTCGAAGATGAGCGCCGCCGTCTGTCGGTGAATGTCCCCACCTGAATTGAACGCCTGCACGAACGCGGGATCGCCCGAGAGGTGGGCGAGCAGGCGCAACTCGATCTGCGAGTAGTCCGCCGCGAGAAGGAGCCAGCCCTTTCGGGGAATGAACCCCCGCCGGATGTCCCGCCCCAGCTCGCGACGAATGGGAATGTTCTGAAGATTCGGCTCGCTCGACGACAGGCGGCCAGTCGC
>JBJMNM010000158.1:0-4856 GCA_045804305.1 Gemmatimonadaceae bacterium
AGTTGAGTCATCGAACGCCCTGCGTCGACGAGCAGGTAGACGGTCTGCGACTGCTCGATGGTATACTCGCGTGAGATCGGCCGGCCGCGGCGCGCCGACGCCTTCCAATCGATGTGGCGCGGGTCGTCACCGACGACGTAGTCGCGCAGGCTGGCGAAGGTGCGCCCTTCCCCACGCCGCGGCGTGTTGCGCACCCCGACCGCCGCCAGCCGTTGATGTACCGCGAGCCAGCGGAAGCGGCGTACGCCGGCGAGCGAGGGAGCGATGAGCACGCGGTCGTCGCGCTCGTAGCGCAATGTGCGCGCGACGAGGCCGAGCGTGCTGCGTACGCGGAGCGCAACGTCACCGAGGGCCGCCTCGCCGCGCGCCACGCCCGTCACACTCCCCACGAGCTCGAGCGTGCCACGTGCGTCCAGCCGGCGCTCGTCGGTGTCCACTCCACCGGAGAGGTGACTCGCCGGGAGTGCCTCGTGGAGCGACACGCCGAGCGGTCGACCCCATGCGGACGTCACGCGGTAGCGGAGCTCCGCGTCGTCGCCCACTCCGATCGTCGGCTCGAGCATGCGATCGACGAGCGCGTCGCGTGCGGTGGGAAGAAGCGCGATGTCGAGCACGACGGCGACGACGAGCGCGGCCAGTGCGACCACCGGGAGCCAGCGGACTAGCGGCAGCCATGACAGCAGCCAGAGGGGCGCGAGCAGCGCCACAGCGACGGCGAGTCGACGCGTGGGGACGACGATGACCGCCTGCACTCGGCGGGCGAATCGGCGCAGCGGCTCTGGTACAAAGCTCACGGGGTCACTCGGGCACGCGAACTCGCGCGAGCAGCGCGGTCAGCACGTCGTCGGCGCTGCGCCCCTCCACCTCCAGCTCGGGCGCGAGGTTGATGCGGTGCCGCAGCACAGCGGGCGTGACGCCCTTCACGTCGTCCGGCGTCACGAAGTCGCGGCCGTCGAGGACTGCCGCAGCGCGCGCGGCGCGGAAGAGCGCCACGGTCGCGCGCGGCGACGCGCCGAGCGTGAGCATGCGCTCCTCGCGCGTCGAGCGTGTGATGTCGGCGATGTAGACGCGCACCTCAGGCGAGACGCGGACGCCGTCGACGAGCTGGCGGATCGCGAGCGCATCGGTCTGCGCCAGCGCGGCGGGCATCTGACGGGTGTCGAGCCGCTCCGCATCGAAGCCGGCGTCATAGCGCGCGAGCAGCTCGAGCTCGGCCTCGCGCGAGGGGTACGGCATCACCGTCTTGACGAGGAAGCGATCGAGCTGCGCCTCGGGGAGTGGGTACGTGCCTTCGTGCTCGACAGGGTTCTGCGTCGCGAAGACGGTGAACGCGTCGCCGAGCGGGCGCGAGACGCCGTCCACGGTGACGTGGCGCTCGGCCATCGCCTCGAGCAGCGCCGACTGCGTCTTGGCCGGCGCACGGTTGATCTCGTCGCCGAGGAGGAGGTCGGTGAACACCGGCCCCGCCTGGAACTCGAATCCCTTCGCCGGCTCGCGCAGCACGTTCACCCCCGTGATGTCCGACGGCATGAGGTCCGGGGTGAACTGGATGCGCGAGAATCGCAGCCCGAGGGCGGCGGCCAACGCGCGCACGAGAAGCGTCTTCGCCGTCCCGGGCACGCCCTCGACGAGCACATGGCCGCGAGCGAGATAGGCGACGAGCGCGTCCTGCACCGTCGCCTCCTGCCCGACGACGTACTGCGCCACGGACTGTCGAACGCGATCGAGGAGTGTGGCGCCCTGCTCGATGCTGAGGGGATTGCTCATGCGATGGGGGTGGTAGTGAGGACCTGCTCGATGCGGCGAAGCGCCGCACCGAGCTCGGGAAGGGTGCGATCGGGAAGTGGCGCGTCGAGCGCACGACGCACGAGCTCGACGTCGGGGGCGAGCGTCGGTGCGCGCGACAGGGCATCGGCGAGAAACTCCTCGTCCGGACGGGCGCGCGTGTCGGACCAGGTACGCTCGACGCGCGAGCGCACGCCGCGCAGCAGCCGAGCGGTCATGGTACGCGTGGCGTGCACCTGCTCGTACGCGTGAGCGAGCGCATCGATCTGCTCGAGCGGGTCGCGTCGCTCGACGCGCAGCACGTCCACCGGCGGGATCGGTCGCGGGCCGACCGCGAGCAACAGAACCAGCGCGGCGAGGGCGATCTGCAACAACGTGCGGCCGAGTGGATGCTGGACGAGGAAGTCGCGCGTCGTGCCGATCATCGACCCGACATGCCCGAATCCCTGATGGTACTCGTCGAACACGAGCACAGTACGGGGCGCGTCCCCGCCGTCACGCAGCCACTCGAGCATGCGGACGGCGCGCACGTCGGTGGCCCACACGCAGCGGCGGATGACGTCGTTGCGAAGCAGATCAGGATCGGAGACGACGACGACGCGCCCGCGGCCGAGCGGGAAGCCGGCCGCGACCTCGCCGCCACCCTGTTGAGGGGCGGGCAGGTCCGTCGTCGCCGTGCCGAACACGATACGATTCCGGGGTGCGTCGCGCTTCCACCGCAGCGACCACAGATGCACCTTGCCGTCGAGCCAGAGCGGCGGAATGAGATCCGTCCCGCGAGGGCAGCTCGCCGCATCGGCTTCGATCGGCAGCAGCGTGCCGCCGCCCGCGGAGTGCGACACACCCAGGGAATCGGCCAGGGCATTGCGCTCGTCGAGCGCAAAGAGCAGCCCATCGCCCGCGCGTACCGCCTCGAGGTACGCGTGTGCTTCCTCCGGCGTGACGGGAAGCGGCGGCGCGAGGACGGCGTGGATCGTTCGTCCGTCGCCACGAGTGGGCGCCGCCTCCTCGTCACGCTGCGATACGCGCCAGCCGAGTCGATCCGCGGTCTCGTACAGCAGCCGCGCGCCAAGCGCCCCGGCGAGGTGGCTCGAGAGCCGTGAGTCGCCGGCGCGACCCGACTCCGCCTGCGGGGTGAGCAGCGCGATGATCACGACGAGCGCGCCGACGATCGGGAGGACGACGCGCGGCCGCGCCCACCACTCCCCACTGCGCGGTGGGGCCGACGGTGCCTCGCTCACGCGGCGCGCGCCCCAGCGGAGATCGGCTGCGCGAGCGCGCGCAGATCGTCGATGAGTCGCGCGTCGCACCCGCCATGGCCGAACACCGCGACGTCGAACCGCCGCGCGAAGACGCGGAATGGCTGATAGGACGCGGCGCCCCGCGCGCGCAGCTCGCGCGCGTAGTCACCGCTGGTCTTCGACGGGTCGAGCCGCAATCGCTCCTTCCGCGCGAGCGCGAGCAGCACGCCGTGGTAGACCGCGTGTGCCGCTTCCTCGAAGCGCCCTTCCGCCGCGAGCCGCTCGGCCACCACGAAGGGATCCTCGGTGCTCGAGGCGCGCGTCCGTCGCCGCAGCGGTCCGCGCGCATCGTCGCGTGCCTGCGCCGCGATGAGGAGACGCGCCGCCACGCCGAGCACGATGAGACCGAGTATCGCGTAGCCGAACGGCCGCGACATGGGTGAGTGTCGGAGAAAGCGCACCAGATGCGCGATGGCTTCGGATAGCCAGAGGAAGAACCGGTCCAGCAACGACTGGCGCAGACTGCGCCGATAGTCGATGCCGCGCGCGATCGCCGCGACGGTATCGTGGACGACGGACGCCGGCAGCTGCCGCGTCGCGAGCTGAGCCAGAAGCATCGACGTCAGGGCGCGGCGGGCTCGCGCGTGACGTCATCACCCTCGAGCGCGCCAGCCATCAGCTCGATGTCGAACCCCTCGTGCTTGATGCGCGTGTCGAAATAGAGGAGCGCCTCGGTGATCGCGACGACGGGGTAGACGAGAATCGTGTACACTGCCGTCGCGATCGTCTGCACGATGGCGTTCCCCATCAGGAAATACGCGGCGAGCTGCACCCCGACGGCCAGCAGCCAGTAGATCAGCGCGGCCAGTCCGAGCGTGTTGATGATGTGCCGCTTCCGTCCCTTCGACAGCACCGCGGAACGCGAGAGCGCGCGTCCCAGTCCCTGCCCCTCGAGCACGATCACCGGCGTGACCGCGAACCAGCGCGCCACGACGTACAGCGCCCCGATGAAGAAAGCGAACAGACCGAGGAACATGCCGACGTAGCGGACGATGGCGCCGAGGAGCACGAGTGGCATTCGGGGGAGCGCCTTCCGCACCGCCGCGCCGACGTCGACCGGATCTCCCAGGTAGGCCTGCGATGCGCAGACGACGACCACGGCCGTCATGAGCGCAAACACGAGCCAGACGCCCAGGCCGAACACGACACTGACCCCGGGGGTGAGCCTGGCCAGTCGCGTCGGATCGGTCACCAGCACGAGCTGGACGATCAGCCACGGCAGATAGGCGATCGCCGAGCACATGACGAACTGCGGATAGTGGGCGCGCATGATCTGGAATGCGGCGTCCACGAGCTCGGACGCCGAGCGCGGCCTTAGGGCGGGTGCGGGCATGCGGAAGATGAAGGGAGCGCGTGTGTGGCGCGCACAAGATGTCGGTCACTCGCGTCCCGAGCCAGTGCGACGCGCGGCGATCGATCGACAGGCACGTCGTTTGTACGGATGAGCGACGAAGGGAGTGAAGCCCACCCGTGGATTCTGGACATGGACGCACATCGCAAAGTCGAGCTCTTTCTCGAACGGCCGCACCGGCGCGCCCGCTCGGGGGCGACGCACAAGGGCACGCTCGTGATCATCGGGGGCCACGAGGATCGGTCGGGGGACAAGCACATCCTGCGAGCGATCGCCGAGCGGCTCGGCGACGACGGCAAGATCGTGGTGTGCACCGTGGCGAGCGAGCAGCCCGATTCCCTCTGGGAGGAGTACGAGTCGGCGTTCCGGTCGCTGGGCGTGCCGCACGTCTATCGACTCGACATCCGGTCGCGCGAGGA
>JBJMNM010000159.1:0-3852 GCA_045804305.1 Gemmatimonadaceae bacterium
CGCAGCGTGGCCGGCGACTGGCATTCGCCCCGCACCGGATCCGGCACGGCGGCAAGGCTGTCCAGAACGGTGCGCGCCCCGCGGACGTCGCCGTCCAGTAGCTGAATAGCGGCCAGACGGGTCCGCAGGCGGTGGCGGGTCGCGCTCTTCAGGTTCGTCGCCACCCGCGCCGTGAACCAGAGCGACGGCGCAGCGATCGTGTCGCGCATCTCCTTCGTCAACTGCGCCCGAATCTGCCTCCCGAGCTCCGCGCGGGACATCGGATCGGCGAGCCACGCATCGCTGTACGCTGTCAGTACCCAGTAGGGATTCGCCTCCGCTTCCCGCGCATGCCATTTCTGGCGAAGTGCTGCATCTCCCGAGCGATCGGCCAAGGCCAGGGCACGCGACAGAGCCTCGGTTCGCGGTCCGCGGGCCGCCCCCCATACGGGCTCGAAGGCCGTCAGAACGGTAGCGATGGAATCGCGCGGCACGTCGCGATAGCGGGCGATCCAGAGCTCCGGCACCCACGGACTCGATGCGTGCTCCCGAACCAGTCGGGCAATCCAGAAGTCGGCGCGCGCGGTGTCCATCAGATCATTGGCCAGGCCGGCCATCATCAATTCGCTCTCGAGGGACAGCGGCTGCCGAGCCTTCAGTCGCTCGTGCCAGCCGTCGTACACCCGCTCGCGAGATTCGAAGAGTCTGACGATGTCAGCAATCACGCTGTGCTGCTTGCGGGGGTACGTGAGGATCCAAGTCTCCGGCTGGTGGGGGTACAGCGCCGCGAGTTGCGCCGCCGCGGCCCCCTCGAGGACGCCGTTCGCGCTCGGTCGCGACTCCCTGAGAAATGCCACGAGCGCGTCGAAGCTCGGCTTTCCCGACGCATCGGCGGCGAGTGCAGTGGCCAGGGTGGCAGGCTGCCCGTGCACCCGGTCGATCACGAAGCCGAGCGAGTCCCCGACGACGTATCCCGCAACCAGCGCATCCGCGGGAAGCAACACGGACCCCTGAAACTCCTGGGCCGACGACCGCCGCAGCGTGCCTGCCCGGACGAGACTCCGCCACCTCCACGAGGCCCACGTGGATTCTTCATCTCGGCGGTCGTACCAGGCCCACACTGTCACCGACTGCTGATCAGCCAACGCTTCCGACGGCCGATAGCGCATTCCCACGGACGTTCCCGGCTTCACGTAGGATCGCTCGAGCGTGAGGCGGCTGGGCGGCGCGGCGCCGAGATTCTGTTTGGAGCCCGAGGCCAACAGCATCGCGGCGAGGCCGCCTCCGGCCGCAATCAGAAATCCCCACCCGAATCGGGCCCCCGTGGAGGCGGGCATCACACGCTGCCGATGTGTTGGATAGATGGAAGGCGCGGCCTCAACGGCGTACTGGTCCGCGCGTGCAACCGGACGCGATACTTCGTGGTCCATGTTGCGCACCCGGGCTTCGATGCGCGCCCACAGTCCGGCTGGCGCCCCGGGCAGCACATCGTCTCGCACCGCCTCGCCGAGGGCGCGGATCTCCGCCACCGTCTGCGCGCACGGGGCGCACCGGCTCACATGCATCCCCACCCGCGTGCGCGCCGCCTTCACGTCGGACCGATCCGCATGCGCGGACAGCGCGTCGAAGCTCGGGTGAAAACCGAGAAGAGAACGGGTCATCGTGATCCTCCAAGAAGCTCGCGCAGCTGGAGTCGCGCGCGATGGAGACGGACCTGGGAGTTGGCGGGCGAGATAGCGAGCAGTTCGGCGATCTCGGCGTGGTCGTAGCCCTCGACTTCCTTGAGCAGAAACACCGTGCGGTGTTCCATGGAGAGCCGCGCAAGCGCGCCCCCGATCGTCAGCCGTTCCAGCACGCTGTCGGACGGCGCGAACAGCGCGGCCACCGCCTCAACGTCGACCTCGCGGCGCCGGCGTCCGGAGCGCAGGTGCATGAGCGCCTGTCGCACTGCTACGCGCCGAATCCAGGCTGGAAAGCTGGCCGCGCCGCCCGTAAAGCCGCGTACCGCTCCGGCGAGGCGGACAAACACTTCCTGGGTGACGTCCTCGGCATCCGCAACGCTGCCGGTGAGCCGCAGCGCCGAGCGATAGACCTGATCCGCGTGCTCGATGAAGAGCTCGCCCAAGGCCGCGGTGTCGCCTGCCTGCACCTGCGCGAGCAAAGCTCGAAATCGGTGCGGGTCGCTGCCGACTGTCGTTATGGCCTTCGCGGATCCGTCGATCAATGGGGGCATGATTCCTGGATGCCATCCGGTCGAAAAAGCTTACACGGCGCACATGGCAGACTCGTGGCAGGGGCCGCGGTAAAATGGTATTGTTGACCTTCGACTTCGGCTTCAACGGGGACGAGATCTACGGCGACGTCAGGACGACGGCAGCGGGCGTGGCGCGCCAGATTCCGTAGGCGTGACGCAACTCGGCGGCGAAGACCCGATGGTCTCCGCCGCCGATTTATCCACATGAGCACCGCGTCAGAACGGCAGGTCGTCGTCCTCGTCGGCCAGCGCGCCCGGGAAGTCCTCGAAGTCGTCGCCACCGGCGCCGGTCTTCGCCTTGGCGGGCGCGGTCGCGCGTGCGCGCGAGCCCGACTCGCCGTCGGAGTCCATGCTGCCGCCGCGCCCGCCTGATCCGCCGCCGAGCATGATGAGCTCGCGCACGTTGATCTCGGTGGAGTAGCGCGTCTGGTTCTCCTTGTCCTGCCACTGGCGATATTCGATCCGTCCTTCGACGTAGAGCTTGTCGCCCTTCTTGACGTACTTCTCCACGATGTCGGCGAGCTGCGAGCTCTTCGTGTTCCACACCACGCAGCGGTGCCATTCCGTCTTTTCCTGCTTCGTCCCGCTCGCGTCGTTCCACGACCGGCTGGTCGCGAGCGAGAAGGTGGCCACCCGATTGCCGCCGGTGGTCGAGCGCACCTCGGGGTCGTTTCCGAGGTTTCCGATCAGCGTCACCTTATTCAAGCTCCGGCTCATACACTCCTCCTGGGCGAGATGTCGATGCCTCGCCGCACACGCTAAAGATTAAGTCCACAGATGACGCACCGATTTGTTGCACACATCCGTAAAACACCTTCGCCAATCCACTTGCCTCACTTCATGTAACACTTCATCTCACGCCGGCGCCAGACTCCGCCGCAGGACCAGCGCGTCCTCGGCCGGCCGCTGGTAGTACCCCCGCCGCCGGCCCACCAGGTCGAAGCCGCGCGACGCGTATAGCGCCCGGGCGGCGACGTTGGACTCCCGCACCTCAAGATAGAGCGCGCGCGCACCGGACTCCATGGCCGTCTCGACCACGCGGTCCAGCAGCATCCCGCCGATGCCGCGCCGGCGAGCGGCCGGGGCCACCGCGAGGTCCGCGATCTCGCCGTCCTCGCCATACAGAAGGGCCACAACATATCCCAGCAACAGCGGCGCGCCACCCCTCCCCACTCGCCCCGCCTCGACATCTTCGGCAACGAAGAACCGGGCATGCGGGAGTGCCAGAGCCGACGCCAGCGCCTCCACCGACCACGGGTCCGAGAACGACACCCGCTCGATCGCGCCGACGAGCTCGAGATCCGTTCCGACGGCGTGCCGGACGCCGGCCGGCCGCCAGGCGGCGCCGATCACCGGTGCGACAGCGGCCGTCCGTGCGCCGCTTCCCACTTCACCTGGGCTTCCGCCAGCCGGCCGTAGGCGGGCTCCCACCCGGCCAGGTCGGCAGGCGCCGTCGCGCCGATCAGGTTTGTGAGCAGCGCCGCTGCCGCGGCGTGCGGCACCACGGTGTGCGCCACCAGGTGCGCGTGCTGGTCCGTGGCGAAGGCCTGGAGCGTAGACTCGGGTATCAGCAGCGTGGGACCCTGAGGAGCGACCGCCCCGTGGTCGTCGACCTCGAA
>JBJMNM010000160.1:0-9520 GCA_045804305.1 Gemmatimonadaceae bacterium
GATGATGATGACTTCCGGTGGATCGGCGTCGGCACGCACCTGCTTGAGCACCTCGAGGCCGTCCAGCTCCGGCATCACGATGTCGAGCAACGCCACGTCGAATGCCTCGGCGCGCAGTGCGTCGAGCGCCGAGCGTCCATTGCTCACGGTGTGCACGGCGTAGCCGCGTCCCCCGAGAAAGTTGGACAGGATCTGGCCGAGGTGTACCTCGTCCTCGGCGATCAGCACCTTGATCTTCGAATCGTTCACTGGGTCTCTCCGGTCTCGTCGGCCCGGGGGAGGATGATGCGAAAGACGCTGCCCTCGCCCGGGGTGCTGTCCACTTCGATGCGCCCACCATGCTCGGCCACGATCGCGTAGCAGATCGAGAGGCCGAGGCCCGTCCCGCGACCTGGTGCCTTGGTCGTGAAGAACGGCTCGAAGATCTTCGGCAGGTCGGCGCGACGAATGCCTTCGCCCTGGTCCACGATCTCGGCGACCACCGACCGCGCGTCGTCGCCCCACCGTGTGCGCAGCGCGACCGTGCCGCGTTCCTGCATGGCGTCCATCGCGTTGAGGAGCAACGCCATGAACACCTGAACGAGCTGCTCCTCGTTCGCGCGCACCACCTGCCCCAGCGTGCGATCGAGGTCCACCTTCACCTGAAGCTTCTTGAACCGCGTGTGGTGCTTCAACACGAACAGCGTGCGCTCGATCGCCGCGTTCACGTCGAGCATCGCCTTGTCGGCCGACTTGGGCCGGCTGAAATCGAGGAGGGAGTCCACGATCCCCTTGCAGCGCAGCACCTCGCTCTGGATGAGGCGCAAGCCTTCCTGCACATCCGGGGGCGCATCTTCGTGCCCGAGCTCCAGGCCCTCCGCGCACGCGGCAATGGTGGCGAGGGGATTGTTGATCTCGTGCATCACGCCCGCGGCGAGCGTCCCGATGGCCGCCAGCTTCTCGGCCTGCGCGAAGCGGTCGTTGGCCTGACGCCACTCCGTGACGTCCTCTCCCACGGTGATCACGTGCGTCACGGGCCCATCGTCCAGCCGCATCGGGATCTTGGAGAGCCGGTACGTGCGCAGCTCGCCCGTGGCGGTGGATTCCATCTGGAAGATCTGGAGCCGCCCGGTGGCGAACACCTCATCGAACTCGCGGCGCAGCATCGTCGCGGGCTGGCGATGCAGGATCTCGAAGATCGTACGGCCGATCGCCTCTTCCCGCGACACGCCCTGCATGCCCGTCTCGCGTTTGCGATTCCAGACGGAGATGCGGTACTCGCGATCGATCACGTAGAGTCCGACCGGCAGCGAGTCGATGATGCGCTCGGTGACGCGACGCTCGCGGTCGATCTGCCGCGTGCGCTCGATGACCTCGCTCTCGAGCCGCTGCGCATACGCCGCCTGGCGGAGCACCGGCGCCAGAATGTCGGCCACCGTCGCGAGAAACGTCCGCTCGTCGGGCGAGAGGCGAACCGTGGGCGTGAGCACCAGGGCGCCGAGCGGGTGATGGGCCGCGTCCAGGCGGACGACGATCATGTCCGCCGGGTCGCGGGTCTGCTGCGCGAGGCGGGCGCGCACCACCGCGGCCGACGGGGGCGGCGATCCGACCCGGGCCTTGCAGCGGAGCTCCATGTGGTCCATCAGCCAGAGCGAGACGCTCGAGGCGAGGACCGTGTCGGCCATGCGCGCGAGCACGCCTCCCAGCACCTCCGTGGGCGCGTCGCCAGTGGCGAGCGCGGCGGCGATCTGCGCGATGGCCGAGAGCAGCGGCGGCCGCGTGCCGTGCTCCGCGGTCGTCTCCATCACTCGGTCCGGATCGAGCGATGTCAGCGGACCTGTCTGGTTCGGGCTGGATCCGGAAGACGACAGAGGCTCGCTCGCCAAGGAGGGAGCCTGAATATAGGACGAAATGTCCGAGCGGACAAGATGACCGACGAAGAAAACCTGGGTCCGCTAAGCCAGCGCACGGATCTGGGCGAACAGCTCGTCGTTGCTTCGCTTCTGCGACGGGCTCGCTTCCACGTGCTCCCAACGGATGATGCCGTCCCGATCGATGAGGAAGTAGGCGCGGGTGGAGTAGAATCGATCCTCCAGCAGCACTCCGTACGCTCGCGCGACCTCGCGCTTGAAGTCGCTGAGCAGGTCCGACTTCATGGAGTATTTGCCCTTGAACTCGTTGAGTGTCGGAGTGGAGTCGACGCTGATCGGCAGGACGACTGTGTCCGACGAGGCGAACTGGTCCCAGTCGTCGCGCATGTCACAGAGCTCTTGCGTGCAGGTGCTGGTGAACGCCAGTGGAAAGAAGGCGAGCAGCACGTTCTTCCCGCGCAAAGACGACAGCCTGGTCTCCTTGCCCGCGGTGGACGGCAGCGTGAAGTCGGGGGCGGGCGAGCCGACTGCGGGAACAGGTGACGGCATGCATCCTCGGTGAATGGGTGGCGACGATGATCCGCCACACCATAATCAGCGGGCGTATGGCTCGGCCAGCGCGGCAGGGGCCGCGCGGTGTGCGTCGTCGAGGAATGGATACCGCGCGCGAATCTCGCGTACGCGCTGCACGTCGATCGACACGACGGCCGGCCCGTCCTGCGGGCGTGACAGGTTCGGGAGCGGCTCGCCCCACGGACCATACGCCGCGGACCCGCCATCGTACCGCACTCCCCCGCCCTCGCCCGTGCGGTTCACGGCGATCACGAAGCACTGATTCTCGATCGCGCGTGCGCGCACCAGCACGTCCCAGTGCGCGCGCCGCTCGGCGGGCCAGTTGGCGATGACGAGCATGGCGTCCACCTGCGCCGCCACCTCGCGAAACAGCTCGGGAAAGCGCAGGTCGAAGCAGATGAACGGACTGATTCGCACGCCCTCCACGGTGGCCACGACGGGCGCGTCGCCCGGCATGTAGGACTCGTGCTCGCCGGCGAAGCTGAACACTCGTTGCTTCACGTAGGTGGCGTGCAGTCGCCCCGCGGGATCGAACAACACCGCGGCGTTGTGCATCACCGGCGGCTCGGCGCCGCGGGCCTTGGCGCGAATGGCGAGACCCGCGAGCAGCCACACGCGATCCACGGCGGCCATGGCCGCAAGCCGATGCGCCGATGGGCCGTCGAGGGGCTCCGCCCAATCGTCGGCGCGCATGGTGAACCCGGTCGTGCACATCTCCGGAAGGACGACCAGCTTCGCGCCCTCCGCCGCACTCCGCGCGACGATCTGCTCGGCGCGACGGAGAGCCGATGTGGGGTCGTGCCACCCGGTGTCCAGCTCGCCGAGCGCGACACGAAGCGGGAGATCGCGCGGCGAGACCGAGGGCCCGGTCAGAGCAGCGCCTCCCGGAGAGCCGCGCTGCCTTCCTTGACCATGGCGGTCTCGCAGCTGAACGAGAAGCGAATCGCGTCGGCGCACGAGCCGCCGAACGCGTCGCCCGGCGCGCTGCCAATGCCCTGCTCGGCGAGGCGCGCCGAGAGCTCGTCGGCGTCCTGCAGGCCCAGGCGCTCGTAGATGGAAGGATCCAGCTCCACCCACACGAAGAAGCTGCCGCGCGGCGTGAACGGTCGCACGCCGGGGATGTCTGCGAGCGCGGCAAGCATGATGTCGCGCCGCACGAGGTACTCGGCACGCATCGCCTCGCCCTGCCGACCGTCGCCGGTGACGGCGGCGAGGGCAGCCCACTGCGCGAGACTGTTCACGCCATTGATCGTGCACCGCAGCAGCTTGGGGAGGCGCGACTGCAGCACGGGCGCGCGCGTCACGATGTAGCCGGTGCGCAGCCCCGCCATCGCGTGGCTCTTGGAGAACGAGTAGATGCTCACGACGCGCGTCTCGCCCGGCTCCACCAGCGCACCGATGGACTCGTGCATGTGCGGAGCGAAGACGACGTCTTCGTACGCTTCGTCGGAGACGACCCAGAGGTCATGGCGGCGCGCGATGTCGAGAATCGCCTGGAGTGTTTCGCGTCCCAACACCGCGCCGGTCGGATTGTGCGGCGTGTTGACGAAGATGGCGACAGTACGCGACGTGATTGCCCGCTCGATCGCCGCCGGATCGTAGGCGAATGCGTGCGTCGCATCGAGCGGCACGCCGATCGGCATGCCGCCGGCCAGGCGTACATTCTCGGCGACCTCCGTCCACATCGGATCGGGCAGCACGACCTCGTCACCGGGCGTGAGCAGCGCGTTGAAGGTGGCGAACAGCGCGTGCATGGCGCCGTTGGTCAGGAAGACGTCGTCGGTGGTGATGTCGGGCAATCCGTTCTTCTCGCGCACCTTGTTCGCGAGCGCGCTGCGCAGCTCGGGGATGCCGTTGTTGGGAACGTAGTGCGTCTTGCCCGATGCGGCCGCGCGGCCGATCGCGTCGATGACGTGTGGCGCGGGCGTGAAGCTCGGGTCGCCGGACTCGAATCGGAAGACGCGCGAACCGGCTGCCTGCGCCGCGAGCAGCCGCTCGCGGATCTGCACGATCTTGCCCAGCGACAGCAGGTCGAGCGGGTGCGGCGCGACGGGTGGCGCATCGAGGGCGCAATCATCCATGCGGATCTCCTGGCCGAGGCTGGTGGTGGGTTCGGGTATATGTATGGCCAACGGCGTGAGACGTCAATGTGGATGTGTGACGTACGTCATGAAAATTCTGCGCAGCGAGCACGCAGAAATTGTAGTTCGGAGATACAAATGCGCTGATACGTAGAAGTGACACGCTCGCTGTGCAGTTCCAGCAATTTTTCGTTGACACGCCGCCCGTGCGGACGTAATTTTTCGGCAGTACCGGACCGTGTTGGTGTGTTCACCCTTTCCCATCACCGCCATGCGCTCGAACGCGCCCGTGACGATGAATCCGCAGAACGGCGTGTGCTCCGGCTGGAACGGAGTACCGACGAGACGCACGCGGATGTGGCTGGGTTGACATGTCGGTTCCTGGTACTCGACGACGCCCCTGCATCCAGCTGGATGCAGGGGCGTCGTCGTTGCGGGCGCGGCATGGTGGCGGTGCCCGCAGAATTTCTCGCGTCGCAGGAGTGATGGCATGACCCGAAAGCACTACCTACTGGTCAGCGATTTCGACCAGACCCTGAGCTTCAATGACTCCGGCCACGTGCTCAGCGACATGCTGGGCATCTCGACGTTCGCCGAGAAGGTTGCAGGACTCTCGCAGCTCAATCTCGTGCAGTCGGGCGCGGAGCTGGCCTACCTGCTGTTGCACGATCCTGAATTCCGTCGCGTGCGTCAGGCGGACCTGGTGGAAGTCGGCAAGCGCATTCGCCTCAAGCGGAACATCGCGCTCCTGAGCCAGTTCCTCGAGCGCGGCATCGAAGGTCATCGGTTCGACTTCTACGTGGTGTCGGCGGCGCCAGAAGACGTGGTGCACTCCGCCCTCTCCGGCCTCGTGCCGCCGGAGCGGATCATCGGCACGCGCTTCGTCTACAACGACAGCACCGGCGAGATCTCCTCGATCCTCCGCGTGCCGGCGGGCTTCGGGAAGGTGGCGGTGCTCGACGAGCTGCGCCTGACGCTCGGCATGCCGGGTGAGCGCATCGTCTACGTGGGCGATGGCAGCTCCGACATCCATGTGATGCTCCACGTGAACCGCTGCGAGGGGCTCACCATCGCCGCCTCCGAAGCGCGCCACATCGCCAGCATCGCCAAGCGCACCGTCATGAGCGACGATGCCCTGAGCGTGCTCATCCCGGTGCTGGAAGACATTCTCGGCTACGATCGCATCCGGATTCGCGGGCTGTTCGAGCAGCATGGCGTGCTCATTCAGGAGTGGGATCGGGTGCGTACCGACTGGCTCACCATTCGCGACGGGCGACGCCTTACACCAGCGGCGCGCGCGTGAACACCTCACGCGCATGCCGAGGCCGCCGCACCGGAGCGTGCCCGACCCCGGCTTGACCTCGCTCCGCCCCGCGCACCACGTTGGGGTGGCCACGCTCCCTTCGACTCCGGAGGACCGCTCGTGCCGCACAGCTTTCCGTTCCTGATGATGCTCGCCGGCGCGCAGGAAGCGCCGGCGGCGGTGTCGTCCGCGATCGTGCCCGCCGACACCGCGTGGATGCTGGTGAGCACCGCGCTGGTGCTGCTCATGACACCGGCGTGCGGCTTCTTCTACGGCGGGCTGGTTCGCGCCAAGAACGCGCTGAACACGATGATGATGTGTCTCGGGTCGCTGGCCACGGTAGGCGTGCTGTGGGCGCTGCTCGGGTACACGCTCGCCTTCTCCGGCACGAGCCGATGGGTCGGCGGGTTCGGACATGTCTTCCTGAACGGAGTGGGCCTCGAGGCGCACGGGACCATCCCGCACCTGCTGTTCATGACGTATCAGGGAACGTTCGCGGTCGTCACGGCCGTGCTGATCGCCGGCGCGGTGGTGGAGCGCATGCGGTTCGGCGCGTACCTCGCCTTCATCGCGGTATGGTCGCTCGTGATCTATGCGCCGCTGGCGCACTGGGTCTGGGGCGGCGGATGGCTGGGCCAGCTCGGCGTGCTGGACTACGCCGGCGGGACGGTGGTGCACGTCAATGCGGGCGTCGCCGCCACGGTCGCGGCGCTGCTCGTGGGACAGCGCAAGGACTTCGGGCGGCAGGCGGTGCTGCCGCACAACGTGCCCTTCGTGCTGCTCGGCTCCATCCTGCTCTACTTCGGCTGGTTCGGGTTCAACGCGGGGAGCGCGCTGGCCGCGAACGGCGCCGCGGTGCTCGCCTTCACGAACACGATGCTTGCGCCCATGGCGGCGCTCGCCGTGTGGATGGGGCTCGACGCGCTCCGCACGCAGCGCGCGACGGCCGTGGGTGCGGCCACGGCCCTCGTCGTCGGGCTGGTGGTCATCACGCCGGCGGCCGGCTTCGTGTCTCCCGCCTCCGCGCTCGCCATGGGAGCGCTTGGGGCCGTGCCGAGCTACTTCGGGATCCTCTGGCGCTCCCGCACGCGGCTCGATGATTCGCTCGACGTCCTCGCCGGGCATGGCGTGGGCGGCGTGAGCGGCGCCCTCCTCACGGGAGTCTTTGCCGAGGCGCGATGGGGGGGCACGAACGGCCTGCTGTTCGGCCATCCGGCGCAGCTCGGCCTGCAGGCGTTCGGCGTGCTGGCGACGATCGCCTACAGCGCCGTGGGCACCTTCGTCGTGCTCAAGGCGGTGGGCTTCGTCCTGCCGCTCCGCGCCACGACGCGCGCCGAGGGAGTGGGCATGGACATCACCCAGCATGGTGAAGAGGCGTACGCGGAAGGCGAGGGCGCCGTGCTGGTGTTCCGCGACGCGCCGGCGCCGCAGCACGCGCCGCAGGCGCTCACCGCGAAGATGCGCGCCGTATGAAGCTGATCGTCGCGATCATCCGTCCCGACTGCCTGAACGAGGTGCTCGAGCGACTGTATCGCGCCGAGGTGCGCGGGCTCACGGTCAGCCGTGTGCTTGGCCACGGCGGCGAGACCGAGCAGGTGGAGACCTATCGTGGCACGACGGTGAAAGTGGAGCTGCACGAGAAGGTGCGCCTGGAGATCGGCGTGTCCGAGCCGTTCGTGGACGTGACCGTGCGCGCGATCCTCGAGAGCGCGCGCACGGGCGAGGTGGGCGACGGCAAGGTGTTCGTGCTACCGGTGGAGAGCGTCTACCGCATCCGCACCGGCGAGCGCGACGAGGCTGCCGTCACGCCGCCGATCGCGGCAGGCTGACGGCGGTCTCGATGGCCGTGACGAGCGCGTCGGCGGCCAGTGGCTTCTGGAGCACCACGAGCCCCGTCGCCTCATCGAGCGCCGCACGGTCGGCGAAGCCGGACATGAGGATGAGCGGCAGGGCGGGCCAACGCACGCGCAGCTCGCGTGCGAGCGCACGCCCATCCAACGCGGGCATCGCGACGTCCGAGAGCACGACGTTCACACTCGGCGTGGTGCACTGAAGCGCGTCGATGGCGGCTGCGCCATTCGCGGCTTCCAGCACGTCGTAGCCGGCAGCGTCGAGCATCCGTCGCAGTCCGGCGCGCACGGCCGCGTCGTCTTCCACGAGCAGCACGCGCGTCTGGTCGGGCTTGCAGCGGCGGAGCGCGGGCGAGCGCTCGGGTGAGGGCGCCTCGCGCGCCGCGTCCGGCGTGGGGGCGAACGACGGCAGCAGGATGCGGAACTCGCTGCCGATGCCGACGCGGCTCTCCACCGTGATCGCGCCGCCGGACTGCTCCACGATGCCGTGCACGGTGGACAGGCCGAGGCCGGTGCCGCGCCCCATCTCCTTGGTGGTGAAGAAGGGATCGAAGATGCGGGCCACGGTGGCCGCGTCCATCCCGGCGCCCGTGTCGCGCACGACGATCGAGGCGTACTGGTCGGCCTGCGTCCGCGCCCGCGCGCTTGCCGGCGCGTCCCCGGCGCGCACGCGCTGCGTCTCCACGGTGAGCACGCCGCCGTCCGGCATCGCGTCGCGCGCGTTCACGACGAGGTTCACGATCACCTGCTCGAGCTGTCCCTTGTCCACGAACACCATGCCGGCGTCCGGATCGATACGCGCCACGATCTCGATCTCGGGTCCGATCAGTCGCCGCAGCAGCCCTTCCGTATCACGCACGACGTCGTTGATCGCCAGCGCGGCTGGCTGCAGCACCTGACGCCGGCTGAACGAGAGAAGCTGCCGGGTGAGGGCGGCCGCGCGGTCGGCGGCATGTCGAACCTCCTGCACGTCGCGGGAGAGGCGGGGATCGTGGCCGAGCTGCACCATCAGCAGCTCGCTGTAGCTGATGATCACCGTGAGCAGGTTGTTGAAATCGTGCGCCACGCCACCGGCAAGGCGTCCAACGGCTTCCATGCGCTGCGCGTGACGCAGCTCCTCCTCGAGGCGCACGCGGGCCGTGACGTCGCGCGCGACGGTGAGCGCCGCGGTACGTCCCTGGAACGACAGCGGGATGGAGACGGCCTCCACGTTCACGATCTTCGAATCGTCGAGCCGCTTCATCGTGTGGTGCACGAGCGGCACGGCCACGCCCGCGCTGAGCGTGCGGAGGCGCTCCTCGACGAGGTCTCTGGAGCTCGGTACCGCCATGTCGACGAGCCGTACCCCCGTGAGCGCCTCGACGCTGCTGGCGCCGAGGACCGCGGCGGCGGCGCCATTGGCGAAGAGGATGCGCCCCTCCGCATGCACGACGAGGGGATCCGGCAGCAGCTCCACGAGCTTGCGATACCGCTCCTCGCTCTCGCCGAGGAGGGCGAACGCGCGCTCCCGCTCACCCGCGACGCTGCCCACGAACAGGCCGGTCAGCGTGAGCATGCCGATGAACGCTTGCAGCTCGAGGGTGCCGGGCGCGCTGGCACTCGGATGGCTCAACGTCAACACCGTCCCGACGCTCAGGACCACGTTCGCGACGGCGGCGATGCGCGCACCGTGCTCGAGCGCGATCCAACCGAGCGGCAGGAAGCAGAGTGCGTAGGCGAAGAAGCCGATGGTCGGCGCCAGCTCCTTGGAGATCGCGAGGGCGATCGGGATGCTCGCCAGCTGGAGCACACGAAGCGGCGTCAGGACGTCAGGCAGTCGACGAAGCAGTGCACGCGCCGACTCGCGAGTGACCTCGGCGAGCC
>JBJMNM010000161.1:0-5209 GCA_045804305.1 Gemmatimonadaceae bacterium
GATGCGGAACCACGTCGCTCGCCGGCCCGATGCAACCAACGCCTGCTGTCAGACTGTCACACGCTGTGACATCGCGCAACCGTCCCCTTCTCTCCAGCCCACCATGACCACAAGGCGAGACTTCCTCAGGACGAGCGCGGCCCTCGGCGCGGTTGCGCTCGCGACACCGGCGTTGTCACGGGCCGAGACGCTGGCCAATCGCGTGGGCCCTCCCTCGCCGCCGCCGATGGATCCGGCCACCAAGGAGCTCCTCATCGAGGCGCTCAACGCGGCCAAGCTTGGCGGCGCCGAGTTCGCTGATGCCCGCATCGGACGCTACCGCAACAACTTCGTCATCACGCGCGAGCAGCAGATCATCAACGTCGTGGACACCGATACCCTCGGCGTCGGCGTACGTGTGCTGGTCAACGGCACCTGGGGCTTCGGAGCCTCTCGCGACATGACGAAGGGTGGGGTCGTGGCCGCCACCAAGGAAGCGCTGGCGATCGCCAAGGCCAACGCCCTCCCCGCCGCGGATCGCGTGCGGCTCGCACCGGCCACTCCCACGCCGGATGGTCGCTATGTGACGCCGCACACCGTGGATCCTTTCACGGTGCCGATCGAGCAGAAGGCCGACCTGCTGATCAAGTCGAATGCCGAGGCGCTCAAGGTGCCGGGCGTGAAGTTCGTGAACAGCAGCATGTTCTTCGTGAAGGAAGAGAAGAACTACGCGAACACCGACGGGACCTTCACCACGCAGACGGTCATCCGCAGCTGGCTGCCGTTCGCGGCAACCGCGGTGACGCAGGACTTCAGCGACTTCCAGACCCGCACCAACGTCCTCCAGCCGGCCGCACGCGGCTACGAGTATCTGACCGCAGCCAAGCCGGTGGAGAACGCGCGCAAATGGGGCGAGGAAGCGGCGGAGAAGATCAAGGCCAAGCCGGTGGACGTGGGCCGATACGATCTCGTGCTCCACCCGACCCACCTCTGGCTCACGGTCCACGAGAGCATCGCGCACCCCACGGAGCTCGATCGCGCGATGGGCTACGAGGCCAACTATGCGGGCACGAGCTTCCTCGCGCCGCCGCGCGAAAAGCTGGGCAAGTTCCGGTATGGCCCGGCCATGATGAACATCCAGGGCGACCGCTCGCAGGAAGGCGGCTGCGCGACGATCGGATGGGACGACGACGGCGTGAAGCCGGACGAGTTCCTGATCATCAAGAACGGCATCGTCAACGACTATCAGACGACGCGCGAGCAGGCGCCGATGCTCGACTGGTGGTACGCGAGCCAGAAGCGGCCCGTGCGCAGCCACGGCTGCTGTCACTCGGATTCATGGAACGACGTGCAGTTCCAGCGTATGCCGAACGTGTCGCTGCTCCCAGGAACGAAGGACCTGGTGTGGGACGACCTCATCGCCGCCACCGACAAGGGCATCGCGATCATCGGCGACGGCAGCTTCTCGATCGATCAGCAACGCTACAACGCGCAGTTCGGCGGGCAGCTCTTCTATGAGATCAAGGGCGGCAAGATCGTCGGCATGCTCAAGGATGTCGCCTATCAGATGCGCACGCCCGACTTCTGGAACAGCATGGACATGATCGGCGGCAAGCGCAGCTATGAGATGGGCGCCAGCTTCTTCGACGGAAAGGGCCAGCCCGGCCAGGTGAACGCGGTGAGCCATGGCTGCGTGCCGAGCCGCTTCCGCAACATCAACGTCATCAACACGGGGAGAAAGGCATGAGCGCCCCGAAGAGTCTGTTCGGAAAGGGGAGCATCGTCTCCTCCAACGACATGCTGTCCCGCACCGAGGCGCAGGCGTTCCTCGAGCGCGTCGTGAAGCTGTCCCGCGCCGACACCATCGGCGCCAACATCAACGGCGGCTATACGGGCAACATTCGCTTCGCCGCCAATCGGATCACCACGTCGGGCGGCGTCGCCAATTCGCAGCTCGTGGTTCAGAGCGGCTACGGCGCCAGGCACGCCGTCGTGACGACCAGCGACTTCTCCGCCGAGGGCATCGAGCGCGCCGTGCGGCAGAGCGAGGCGATCGCCAAGCTGGCGCCCGAGGATCCGGAGAACATGCCGCTCCTCCCGCCGCAGCAGTACCAGAGCGTCGACGCGTTCTTCGATTCCACGTCCAACCTGACACCGAATGATCGCGCGGCCGCCGCGCACACGGCGATCGACGCGGCGAAGGCGGCGAGCGATCTGGCGGCCGCCGGCTTCATCATCGCCGGCACGAACTACAACGCCATCGCGTCGAACACCGGGCTGTACGCATATTTCCCGAGCACGAACGCCAACTACCAGCTCACCGTCCGCACCAACGATGGGACCGGCTCCGGCTGGGCCGCCGCGGACCATCCCGACTGGAAGCAGATCGACGTAAAGTCCGTGAGCGACCGCGCCATCCAGAAGGCGCGCGCCTCGCGCAACCCGGTCGCCATCGAGCCGGGTCGCTACACGGTGATCCTCGAGCCACAGGCCGTCGGCGATCTCGTCCAGCTGCTCGCCTTCGCGCTCAATGCGCGCGCCGCCGACGAAGGACGCTCGGCATTCTCCAAGCAGGGCGGCGGCACCAAGATTGGAGAGAAGATCGTCGACTCCAAGGTCACGATATTCTCCGATCCGGCGGACCCGCAGCTCCTCGGTCAGCCCTGGACCGGCGAGGGTCTGCCGCTCGGGCGCGAAGTGTGGATCGAGAACGGCGTACTGAAACAGCTCCAGTACTCCCGCTTCTGGGCACAGAAGAAGAACGCGCGTCCCAACGGCGGGCTCGGTGCGGTGAAGATGGCTGGCGGCACCGCGACCACGGAGGAGATGATCGCCTCCACGCCGCGCGGCATTCTCGTCACGCGGCTCTGGTACCTCCGACAGGTCGATCCGCGCACCGTGCTCTACACCGGTCTCACGCGCGACGGCACCTTCCTGATCGAGAACGGCAAGATCACGAAAGCGGTCAAGAACCTCCGGTTCAACGAGAGCCCGCTCTTCATGCTCAACAATCTCGAGATGCTCGGCCGTGCCGAGCGCGTTGCGGGGACGGAAGCGGGCGGCAACGTCGTATTCCCGACGATCAAGGTGCGCGACTTCAACTTCACCTCGCTCTCGGACGCGGTGTAGCACGCGTGCCATCATGGCGGGGAAGTGGTTAGCTTGCACACTCCCCCGCTCACGCCGTCCACGTCACATGACCGAGCAGCAGCAACAGTCCGAAGAGACCGCAATTCCCAACTGCCCCAAGTGCCAGGGGCCTATGTGGGACAACCGGGTCGGCAAGCGCAATCCCAAGGCGCCCGACTTCAAGTGCAAGGACCGCGAGTGCGACGGCGTGATCTGGCCGCCGCGCGGTGCCGCGTCCACCACCGCCGCGGCTGCACCATCACCCCAGCCGGCCGGCACCGTGGCTCCCGGCATGCCGGCATGTCCCATCTGTGGCGGCCCGATGTGGGATGACCGGACGTCGAAGCGGAACCCAAGAGCGCCGGACTTCAAGTGCAAGAACAAGCCGCGAGAGCGTGGCGGCCCCGGCTGCGAAGGCGTGATCTGGCCCTCTCGGGACGGATCGCCGAGTCCGTATCCCACATCAGCGCCGCGACGGCAGGCGCCCGGCGGTCCGTCCGGCGACCCGGCCTCGGCGGGCCCGCCGCCGTTCAACGACGCACCGCCTCACGACGACGACGACCTGCCGTTCTGATCCATCGGCTCCGAGCTGCTGAAGCGTCGGAGCACTGCCACTCACGCGCAACACAGGTACGGGATATAGTACGGAAGGCGCCGGGTCGTTCTCAGCGGGAGCGCAACCCGGCCTGCTCCCTCGCGAAGGACGGCCGTGCCAGGATATAAAGCACTTCCCATCGAGTTCAGCGGCCCCGCCGCCGAGCACGTCCGTTACGCCGAAGTGCTCCAGCGCGCCGGCGATCCCGATGAGGCCGTGCGCATGCTCGAGACGACGCTCGAGCTCTATGCGCTGACCACGCCAGAGCTGCCCGGCTGGCTGTGCGGACGTCTCGCCGCGCTCTATCGATCCCTCAAGCGATACGACGACGAGGTGGCGCTGCTCGAGCGCTACCGGGAATCGCAGTCGTCGGAGGACGCGCGCACGCGTTTTGATGCGCGATTGTCCAAGGCGCGCGCGATCGCCGAGCGGAAGCGCCGTACCGACACCCGTGCGCTGTCGTCGGTTCGGCGAGTGATCAACGGTCACGAGGACGGCGACATGCCGGTCACCAACGCGCTACTGGCCCACGACGATGCATTTCCCACCGGCATGGTGCACGCGGTGCGCGAGACGCTCATGGACATGGCGCTGAACGGATCGGATACGGCCCCGGCAGGGAACGCCCTCGGCGGGATGTGCGCGCACGCGCACCAGCAGGGTGATCCTCCCGAGCGACTCGTCGCGGGGCTCAAGGAGATCTGGCACAGCACACCGCGCCCGGCACGAATCGACCAGCGCCGTTGGGAGGCGACCTACCGTGAGGCGCTCACACGGATGCTCGCTCTCCATTTCGACGATCCCTACCCATGAGCTCGCGCTTGGACGCCTCCAGGTTCTCGAGCGTGTTCGATCGCGCGGTCGCGGCGTGCGCCCATGCACAGTTTCTCATGGCGCAGTGCGCCGAGACGTCTGCGCGCGCGCGCGCGACGCACGCGTCGTCGCGCCGGCTGCGGACGCTGGCGGTGGAGACGCGGGATGCCTGGATGGGCGCCGGCGAGGTGTTCGACGTGATGCGCCGCGAGGTGGAGTCGGTGGCCGGTACGATGCGCGCCGCCGGCGTCGGCCGCGATGCCGCGGCCGCGGCCGTCCGCGCTCACGTCCGCTTCGTCCTCTACGACGGTGGCCTCGGCGAACACGACGCCGAACCGGTGGTGGAGCGCGCCAGCCAGTGGGTGGAGCAGCTCTACAGCGCGGCCTGACGCGCAGCGCGGGTCAGAGCAGGGAGCGGATCCAGCCGCCGTCCACCGGGATCGACGCGCCCGTCGTATAGCTGGCCCGCTCCGACGCGAGAAACGCCACCATCGCCGCGAACTCCGCGGGATCCCCAAGCCGGCCCATGGGAATCTGCGCTTCCCACGCGGCCACCTCGCTCTCGGCGGACGTTCCGCGCAGCGTGGCGTTGCGTGCCGCGAGATCGTCCACGCGCTGCGTGCGTGTGTAGCCCGGCATCACGTTGTTCACCGTGATGCCGAATGGGGCCACCTCGTTCGCCAGCGTGCGCGC
>JBJMNM010000162.1:0-4432 GCA_045804305.1 Gemmatimonadaceae bacterium
CGACGCGCGGAATGTCGCCTACGATTCGACGCCGAGCGCGCGCGGCCGCCAGGGCGATGTCGGCCAGTTGCGATGCCGTGGGGTAGCGCACGACCGCGCAGTCGGTAAAGGTGAGCACGTCGTCCCCTTCACCGCTGTCGCGCCGGCGCTGCAGGACCATGTAGAACGCGCTCGACACCGTCTGCACGTCGTCCGCCGCCCCGACCAGCCACAGGGCGGTGCGGATCACCTCCCCCGTGGTGTGCACCGCGCCCGCGACGCAGCCGTCGGCGCGCCCCCAGCGCACCAGCGCGTCGGCGACCACCAGCGGCAGCGTCGCCAACCGCGCCGCCTCCGCCTCAGTGAGCCCCTTCTCGGCGCGCAGCCGCATCAGGTCCGCCGCGACGTCGTCGGCGAGCCCGGAGCCGGCGCAATCCACGACATCGCACGCGTCGGAGACCGTAGACGCATGGCCTACCAGCACCGGCTCCACGATGCCCGCAGCCGCCAGCGCACGCACGGCCGCGAGCGTACGGGGGTCGTCGGATTCGGGAAAGACGATGCGCCGCCGCCGAGCTGCGGCTCGCGCGTGGACCGAAGCGAGAAAGCTCACCGCGGCGCGATCTTGCCCTTGAGCGCCTGCTCGACGGTGGGGTGCACCAGATCGTGCACGTCGCCGCCGTAACGGGCCACCTCGCGCACGAGGCTCGCGCTGATGTAGGTGGTGTCGAGCGAGGGCACCATGAATACCGTTTCGAGCTTCGGCGACAGGTGGCGATTCATCAACGCCATCTGGTACTCGTACTCGAAGTCGCTGACGGCGCGCAGGCCGCGGATGAGGAGGGACGCGCCGACCTCGCGCGCGAAGTCCACCAGCAGTCCGCCAAAGCCGTGCACCTCGATGCGCGGCTCATGCCCGACCGCGGCGCGGATGAGCGACACGCGCTCATCGATCGTGAAGAGCGGCGTCTTGCTGGAGTTGATCGCGACCGCCACGACGAGCCGGTCGACGTACTCCAGGCTGCGATGCATCAGGTCTTCGTGGCCCCGCGTGATGGGGTCGAAGCTCCCGGCGTAGATGGCGACTCTCGAGTTCGGCACGGGGGGAATGTAATGGTGAGACGGTGAGACGGTGAGACGGTGAGACGGTGAGACGGTGAGACGATAGGGCGGCCGATTGAGGATCGTCATCCCGCACGAGCGAAGCGAGTGTTGGGACCTACTCTCGCGGCGCGCGAACCGGCCACGGAGCACGGACAGTAGGTTGCCCAGAGGGCACCCACACTCGCTCGCTCCGCTCGCTCCTGCGGGATGACAGCGCTGTCGTTTCCGCCTGACCGCCTGACCGCCTGACCGCCTGACCGCTTCACCGCTTCATCGCTCGATAGAACGTGATCGCCGTCCCCCCGTACTTCCTTCGCTCTCCCCCCTCCGGCATCTCCTCGAACGCGCGGTGCTCCACGCCCAGCACGTCCGCGAATGGCACGGAGAGCCAACGCTCGGCGACCTTGGCGGCCAGGCCAAGGTCGTAGGGTGGATCGGCGAAGGCGACATCGTAGGCGTGAGGTTCGAGCCCCTCGATGAATCGCAGCGCGTCGGCACGGTGGACGTGCACGAGCGCGCCGGCGTCGACGGCGGCGACGTTCGCGTCGATCGCCTTCAGGCTGCGCGGGGCGATCTCCACGAGGTCGGCGTGGGCCGCGCCGCGCGACACGGCTTCGATGCCGAGCGCGCCGGAACCGGCGAACAGATCGAGCACGCGGGCGTCGGCAAGCCAGGGATGGACGATGCTCATCCAGGCCTCGCGCACGCGATCGGCCGTGGGACGAACGTCGTCGCCGGTGGGCGCGACGATGCGGCGTCCGCGCCACCGCCCCGCCACGATGCGCATCGATCGACTACGACCGGAAGTCGGCCAGCTTGGCCTGCAGTCGCGACACGCCCTGATACTCCTCGCGCTCCAGACGATACGCGATGTCGATGGGCCGGCTCATGTCGAGCTCCCCGATGCGCGCGCCGAGCGACCAGCCGAGGGCGTCGAGCGGCGGACCGGACTCGGTGTAGAGACGGAGCTTCAGGCCTCCCTGCCCCACCACGCGCGGCGGCGATGCGAGACGTACGCCGCGGGTCATCAGCATGGGCGCCGGGTTCCCCATGCCGCAGGGCTCGAGGTGTCGCAGCAAGGCCTCGAAGCCCGGAGTGAGATCGGCGAGCGCGACTTCCATGTCCACCCGAAGCTCCGGCACGAGATCGTCGGGGGTGAGCACCGATCGCGCCGAGGCGTTGAAGCAGCGCGCGAACTCGTCGACGCGATCGCGCGCGATCGTCACGCCGGCGGCGCTCCGGTGTCCGCCGAATCGCTCGAGCAGGTAGCTGCACCGCTGGATACCCGAGTGCAGATCGAAGCGGGAGATGGACCGTCCCGATCCCTTCCCATGCTCGCCGTCGAGCCCGATGAGAATCGTCGGACGGCCGAACTCCTCCACCAGTCGTGACGCGACGATCCCGATCACGCCGGGATGCCAGCCCTCCTCGGCGAGCACGATGCCATAGGTCTCGTCGAGGTCGAGCTGGAGCACGCGCTTGCGCGCCTCCTCCAGCACGGCGCGATCGATCTCCTGGCGCCTGGCGTTCAGCTCCTCGAGCTCGCGCGCGATGCCGTTCGCCTCGTGCTCGTTCGTGGACAGCAGCAGCTCGACGCCGCGGAGCGCGTGGCCGAGTCGTCCGACGGCATTCAGGCGCGGCGCGAGAATGTAGCCCACCCGGCCCGCGGTGAGCGGCCGGTTGTCGAGCCCCGCGGCGCGAATCAGCGCGCGCAGCCCGACGTTCTTCGTCTCGGCGAGCATCTTGAGGCCGTACCGCGCGAACACGCGATTCTCGCCACGCAGCGGCGCGATGTCGGCGATCGTGGCGAGGGCCACGAGATCGAGCATGCCGTAGACCACGTTCTCGTTGCCGCCCATCGCGCGCGTGACGGCGAGCGCGAGCTTGAACGCGACGCCGACGGCGGCGAGATCCTTGTCCTCCGAGGTACAGCCCGGACGCTTGGGGTTGAGCACCGCGAAGGCGTTCGGGAGATCTCCGCCCGGGAGGTGATGATCGCTGATGATGACGTCGACTCCGGCGCTCTGGAGCGCCGCTATCGGCGTGACGGCGCTGGTGCCGCAGTCGCACGTGACGACGACGGTGGCGCCGGCGGCCTGCGCGGCACGCACGCCGGCATCCGTGAGGTCGTAGCCATCGGCGAGCCGCCGCGGGATGAACGGCACGACCGTGCCGCCGAGCGTGCGAAGCGCCCTGGTGAGGAGCGTGGTGGAGGAGATGCCATCCACGTCGTAGTCCCCATGCACCAGGATCGTCTCGCCGCCGCGAATGGCCCGCACCAGCCGCTCCACGGCCCGCTCGAGGTCGAGGAGCTGCTCCGGTGGCAACAATTGCTCGAGCCGCGGCCGGAGGTAGCGCTTGGCCGTTTCCGCGGGAGAATGACCACGCGCCGCGAGCAGCCGGCACACCGGCTCGGGCAGCAGCAGCTCGTCGCACAGGGCGCGAACTTCGGCGGGATCCGGCGGCTCCGGCAGGATCCATCGTGCGCGGGGGCGGGCGGCGAGCGCGGGCGCGGTCATGCTCTCAAGCTATCCCGTGGGCGCCGTCGTTCAACGGCGATGCGGGGTCATTCTCCCGCGTACAGCAACGCGCCGCACCCCTCGCACATCTCCAGCGAGCCCGAGGCGGCCATGGCTGCGCGGCGCTGGGTTGGAATGGCGGTATCGCAGGCGCCGCACGATTGCCCGCGGAGGGGGAACACCGTCTCGGCGCGGCGGCGCGCGCGCACCTTGTCGTACGTGGCGAGCATCGGGCGGGGCACCGCGCGCGCCGACTCGGCGCGCTTGCTGTGCGCGGTCGCGAGCTCGGTCTCGATGGCCACGCGATCGGCGTCGAGACTGCCTCGCGCTTCGGCCTGACGCGACTCCAGCTCGGCGAGCTGCTTCTCGAGGTCGGCGACGTGGTGGCGCATCTCGTTGATGCGTCCCTGCACCTGATCGGCGTCGCGCGCGCTCTCGTCGGCCATCCGCTTGGTCTGCTCGAGCTGCGTCATGGCGGCGTTCGCCTCGCGCGGACTGGTCACGCTCTCGTACTGGCGCTGACTGCGCTCGACGAGCTGCCTGTGCGTGTCCACGCGACCGCGGGCTTCACGATGTCGGGACTCCTCGGCTTCGATCGCCTTCTGCGCCCGCTCCATCGCGCTCGCCAGCTTGCCACGCTCCCGCTCCAGCATGGCGAGCTTTGGCGCGAGCGACGCGAGCCGCTCCTCGAGCGTGTAGATGTGCAGATCGTCGTGCTGAACGGCGAGCAGAGCCTGGACGTCAGAGTGCATGTGCGTCGCTCGTGAGGGGCGGACGTGCCGGCCGAGGTGGCCAGCGTCTGCTCGGATGATAACCGTTGTCGCGTGGGA
>JBJMNM010000163.1:0-2203 GCA_045804305.1 Gemmatimonadaceae bacterium
CGTAAGCAGGGCGTCAGCCACGCGACCCTGAAGGGCGAGCAGCGTGCGACGGGTGGACTCGGTGGGATGGGCGGTGAGCACGGGGCGGACGTCGAGGCCGAGCATGGCGCGCTCCACCTCGGGCGCTCCGTGTCCTTCGCGCCGCAGCGCCTGCATGGTCCACCGCGCCGACGCGGGCTGCGGCTCGACGTGGTCGCGCGTCCGGTACGCCCGCGCGCGACGCACGCGATGCACCTGCTCCGCGGTGTTGATCAGGAGGAAGAACAGCGTGAATGCGCGCGCCGTCACCGCGCTGAGCTCGAGCGACAGCCCTTGCACCTGCTCCAGCAGCTCGTCGAGGGAGGCGGCGTCGGGATCGCCGTGGCGGCGGGCGCGGCAGGCGCGCCGCAGGCGCTCGATGGTGTCGAACGCCTCCTCGCCCTCGAGGCGCCTGATCACCCGGCCAAGTGAGGCGGCCAACCAGCGGACGTCCTCATGGAGAGGGACGTCCTCGCGGCGAACCGTCGTGCCGGGCAGCGCGGCGAGGGTGAGGGGGGTGTGGGTCATGGGTCGGAGGAACGTTCCTCAATGACGCTCGCCATGCAAGGGTAACAGCCGGCGCGGCGTGGCGTCCGCGCAACGACGACGGAATGCACGGAAACGACGGAAGAGGCAGGAAACTGCGAGATCGCCCCGAGTAGTGGCCAGTCTCCTCGCACGCTGGCCAGCTCCGCAACACCAAAAAAGCAAATGCCTTGGGGGACTACGGGACGCCGCCTGGCGCGCGTGCCCCTACTGGTGTGCTTGATCCGCCTTTTCCTGCCTTTTCCGTCGTTTCCGTGCATTCAGTTCGCTTGAAGTTGACGCGATGCGTGTCACAGCGACTGATTTCGCATTAGTACAGCACAACTACATATGCGACGCCTATTGCGCGCGGTTCGACTGTCGCTCTATCATGCCGACGTACCTCTTCACACCGCCCGCGAAATCAACCACATGATCTCCACGTCGCTCGTCCTTCGCTCGCTTACTCTCGTAGTCTCCGTATCGCTTACGGAGGTTATTGGCGTGCGAGAGGGTACGGCGGCCTAGCATCACCGACCGCGACCCCTCTCGACACGGAGAGGGAATCGCGCGCTTCTCGCTTCTGCGACCGCGGCCCCTCCCCACCGGACGGGCCGCGGTCGCTTTTTCCCCTTCGAGAGGCGACATGCGTTCGGACACGATCAAGCGCGGCATGGAGCGCGCACCACACCGCAGCCTGCTGCGCGCCACTGGCCAGATTCGCGAGCCCGGGGACTGGGCCAAGCCATTCGTGGCGGTGTGCAACTCGTACGTCGACATCGTGCCCGGCCACGTGCACCTCCAGGCGTTCGGCAAGGTGGTGAAGGAGGCCGTACGGGCTGCGGGAGGGATTCCATTCGAGTTCAACACGATCGGCGTCGACGACGGCATCGTGATGGGGCACGACGGGATGCATTACTCGCTTCCCTCCCGCGAGCTGATCGCCGACGCAGTGGAGACGATGGTTCGCGCCCACTGCTTCGACGCGATGATCTGCATCCCGAACTGCGACAAGATCACGCCGGGCATGCTGATGGGCGCCGCGCGCGCCAACGTGCCCACGGTGTTCGTGTCGGGCGGACCGATGGCCGCCGGTCGCGACGCGGCCGGCAGGACGCTCGATCTCATCTCCGTGTTCGAGGGAGTGGGCGCGCGCGCCGCCGGCGCGATCGACGACGCGCGACTTCTCGAGCTCGAGGCGAATGCCTGCCCAACCTGTGGCAGTTGCAGCGGGATGTTCACCGCGAACTCGATGAACTGCCTGTGCGAGGGAATCGGCATCGCGCTTCCGGGAAATGGGACGATCCTCGCCGTCTCGCCGGAGCGGACCGCGCTCGCGCAGCGGTCCGCCGAGACGCTCATGCGCCTCGTGCGCGACGACGTCCGCTTTCGCGACATCGTGACCGCCCACGCGATCGACAACGCCGTCGCCCTCGACGTGGCGATGGGCGGGTCCACGAACACGATCCTGCACGTGCTCGCGCTGGCGCACGAGGCCGAGGTGGACTACCCGCTGGCACGATTCAACGCCGTGGCGGAGCGAACGCCCCACCTCGCGAAGATCTCACCCGCATGGGATGGCAACCGGCAGTGGCACATGCAGGACGTCCACCACGCCGGCGGCGTTCCGGCGATCCTCGCCGAGCTCGCAAAGCAGCCC
>JBJMNM010000164.1:0-4737 GCA_045804305.1 Gemmatimonadaceae bacterium
CCGCATGGGGCGCGACGGTGCGCTGTACGAGATCGCGCAGTGGTATCCGCGCATGGCGGTCTACGACGACGTCCGCGGCTGGAATCACGAGCCATACATCGGTGCCGGCGAGTTCTATCTCGACTACGGCGACTACGACGTCACGCTGACCGTGCCGGCGAGCTACATCGTGGCCGCGACGGGCGAGCTGCGGAACGGCGCGGAAGTCCTCACGGCCGACGAGCAGCGGCTGCTCGCGGCGGCGCGCACGCGCGACAGCATGGTGACGATCATCCCGCGCGACATCGCCGGCAATCCCGCTCGCACTCGACCCGGCCGCCATCCCTTCACGTGGCACTTCACGGCGAAGAACGTGCGCGACGTCGCGTGGGCGGCCGCGCCCAACTGGATCTGGGAAGCGAGCAGCATGGACGGCGTCCTGATCCAGACGCTGTACCGTCCTTCGGCGAACCAGTGGGCCAGCGGCGAAGCGCACCGGATGGCGCGCGGTGCGATCAAGTACTTCAGCGAGCAGTGGTATCGCTATCCGTATCCGCACGCCACCACGGTGGAAGGCCCCGTGGGCGGAATGGAATACCCAATGCTCACCTTCGTCCCGAACGGCTCGTCGCGCGAGACGACCCAGTGGGAGCTGGCCCACGAGTTCGGGCACGAGTGGTTCCCGATGATCGTCGGCAGCAACGAGCGGCTGTATCCGTGGATGGACGAGGGGTTCAATACCTTCATCGATCTCCACAACGCGGCACAGTATTTTGCCGGCACACCGTACGGCGACACGATCGAGGTGAACCCGCTGCACCTTGCGGCGGAGCACTCGAAGCCGGGCGTGGAGCAGCCGTTGATCAGCAATCCCACCGAGGTGCACGACCTCATGTGGACCGGCTATCAGAAGCCGGCGCTCATGCTCCAGACGCTGCGCTTCGAGGTCCTGGGCAAGGACCGGTTCGACGGCGCGTTCCGTGATTACATCAGGACCTGGGCATTCAAGCATCCCACGCCGGCCGACTTCTTTCGTCTGATGCGCGACGCGAGCGGCATGGAGCTCGACTGGTTCTGGCGCGACTGGGTATACACGACGGCGCGGCTGGATCAGGCGGTCGAGCCGGTCGTCACCGACACCAGCGGCCACGCGAACGTGTGGATCACCAATCGGGGGACGATGGTGCTGCCCGCCGAGCTGCGCATCACCTTCGACGACGGCAGGACGGAGACGGTGAAGCTACCTGTGGAGATGTGGAACCTCGGCCCGAGGTTTCTCTATCGGCTCACCTCGACCCGCCGCGTGCGGCGCGTGGAGGTCGATCCGCGGCACGTGCTCCCCGACGTGGACCGGAGCAACAACGTATGGGAGCGGCGACAGTGACCGTCAGGGCACGTGGGTGAACAGGTAGACGTCCGCCGTCCCCTCGCTCGCGAGGTTTTGCGTGATGCTGAGCATTCCGTTCGCAATTGTGCCGTCGAACGTGATGTTCTGGAGATACTCGGAGTCGAAGTGCAGGGCGTTCCCGTCCACGGTGAACACCCCATGATCGGACCAGCGCGAGGTGCTCACGAGCTGCGATCCCGTGCGCGCCTCAAGGCGGCCCCGCTGGATGTAGCGGCCTCCGTCGAGGATCTCCAGCGTGTCGCCGAGAACGTACACGTCGATCGGCGGGTGGGACGGATCCACCGCGGTGTGAATGAGTGCCGGCGCTGGCTGGCCGGCCGCAGTGTGCAGCACGTAGCTGCCCTCGAGCGGCGGCGGCAGGACATCGGTGGTTCCCCTGCAGCCGGCGGCAAGGGCGAGCGCGGCGACAAGTACGGCACGAGCGGCGAGCCTTGAGACGATCATGAACGTGGGATCGGGCGTGATTGGCGTGGTGATGCTTCAGATACGATAACGTCGCGCCCGGGTTTCAGAGGCGCCGCATTGACTAAGATCGCAACGTGATCCCGGAGGCACATGGGCAAGGGCAGGCTCGAGGCATTCAGCGACGGGGTGATCGCGATCATCATCACCATCATGGTGCTGGAGCTCAAGGTGCCGCACGAGCCCACGCTCGCGGCACTCCGGCCGCTGTGGGCGGTGCTCGCCAGCTACGTGCTGAGCTTCGTGTACGTCGGGATCTACTGGAACAACCACCACCACATGCTGCACGTCACGCACCACGTCGACGGTCCGATCCTGTGGGCCAATCTTCACCTGCTCTTCTGGCTCTCGCTCGTGCCCTTCACCACGGCCTGGATGGGCGAGAACAATTTTGCGTCGGCGCCGCAGGCGGTCTATGGAGTCGTGCTGCTGATGGCAGGCACTGCCTACCTCATTCTTCAACGTGCGATCATCAAGCGTGAAGGGCCGGATTCACTGCTTGCGCGAGCGGTGGGGCGCGACGTCAAGGGCAGGATCTCCCCGTTGGCGTACATCGCGGCCATCCCGCTGGCGTTCGTGAGCCCGTGGCTGTCGGGCGCGCTCTATGTAGCCGCGGCCGTCATGTGGCTCGTGCCCGACCGGCGCATCGAGCACGCACTCGCCCATGAGCGCGGGGCGGTGGCCGAATGACTGAACGTGAGGTCGGTGTCGACCGCCTGCGCGGCGCACGTGCCCTTGCCCATATCCTCGACGACGGCGTTCGCATCCCGGGACTCGGCGTCCGCTTCGGGCTGGACGCGGTGATCGGCCTCGTCCCCGGACTCGGCGACTTCGCCGGCGCGATCCTGTCCAGCTACGTCGTCGTGCTCGCCGCGCGACTGGGCGCGCCGAAGTCCGTGATCCTCCGCATGATAGGCAACGTCGCGGTCGATACGATCGCCGGCTCTGTTCCGCTGCTCGGCGACCTGTTCGACGTCGGCTGGAAGGCGAACCTCCGCAACGTCGCGCTGCTCGACCGATGGGTCGATCAGCCCGGGCCCACCCGTGCGGCTAGTCGGCGAGCGGTGGGGTTTACCGTTCTCGCGCTGGCGCTGCTCGCCATCGGTGGATTGGCATTAGCCGTGCTGGTGGTGCGTGCGCTGGTCATCGCGCTGCGGTCGTGAAGGGCTGGATGCGCGCAAGACGGGCCGGCCCTCTTTCACTCGGCAACCGCCGCTCAGGCTGGTCCCTCGAGACCGTCGGGGAGGAAGCGGATCACAACGGATCGGCGGATCGACTCCGTGTGCCGTCCAGCGCTCCGCGCACCCGGCCCGTCGCGCTTTGACGGTGCGGGAGACAGTGGGGTGCGCCACGCGCACCACCGCGCGCCGGACAGACTCGATCGCGAATGCGCTCGCGCGTGGTTCAGGCCTCGGCCATCGCGATGCCGTCGATTTGCCGCAGAGCACTCACCCCGCACCCCCAAAGTTGTTCGGCTCTGCCACTCGGCGGCTTGGCCTGGCACGGAGGCGATCCGCAGATCCGTTGTTGATCCGCACCTCCCGACGGTCTCGAGGGGCCGGCCCGAGCGGCTGTTGCGACCAGCGCATGGGACTCGCCCGAACTGCTATCGCTACCCGCGCATGGGACGGCCCCGAGCGGCTGTTCCTCGAGCGAGCGCTGGCCGTCCGTCGGGTCCGCTTGCCAACGCCCGAGGATGACCGTCTCGCTGGCGAACGGCTCCCTGCATCCTCATTCTATTGCTGTCGGGAGCGTTCTTTTTGCTACCGACTTTTCGCCCATCTCAGTGAGGCATCCGATGACGTCTCGACTCTGGAAGTTCGCTCCGGTCGCATTGGCACTCCTCGTCACCCCGCTCGCCCACCGTGCCGGTGCGCAGGCGACCTGCAAGGACGGCACGACCTCCGCCGCGAAGGGGCGCGGCGCGTGCTCGGGCCACGGCGGCGTCGCCCCCGTTGCTCCCGTTGCCCCGGCGGCGAAACGCGCCGCCGTGCGCTCGGCAAAGGCAGACGTGCGCGCCGCGAAGACGGCCGCCGCGACCGCGAAGGACCAGGTCACGTGCACCGATGGGAGCATGAGCGCCGGCGGACGGGGCGCGTGCTCGGGACATGGCGGGATCGATCGCGGCGCCACCAAGGCGGCCCACGCCGAGGCCAAGGCCGACGTGAAGGCGGCGAAGGCCGAGCGGCGCGAGGCGGTCCATACCCCGGTCGGCACAGGCGCGGCCGAGGACAACAACCCGGCGGGCGCGATCGCGAAGTGCAAGGACGGATTGTACTCGCACGCCCGGAGCCGGCGCGGCGCGTGCGGACATCACGGCGGCGTCGCGACCTGGATGTAGCGCTGCTGCGATGAAGGAGGGCGGTCGCCGGAGTGCTGGCGACCGCCCTCTTCATTGGCGCATGGTCGCGGTCGGAACGATCAGCATCGCACCGGAGGCTCGATGGCCGATCAGGCCGAGCAGTCGTGGGCTGGTTTTTCCCGGAGCGAGTGGATCGCGGCCTTCTCGCGCGTGTTGAGCGCGGACGAGGCGCTCGCCGAGGCCGATCGGTTGCTGGCCGTGGTGGGGGCAGAGCGCGGCTCCATGAATGGCTATTCGCTCTCGCCGAATACCTGGGCATTGCTCGCACTGGTGAGCGAGTCATGTGCCGCACGCGTGGACGCGCTGACCGCGAACTATCCAGCTCCCATGAGGGAGCGCATCGCCGCGCTGATCGCGGAGTACCGATAGGCGCTGTTTGGCGCTCTATCGCACGATTGCACACGAACCACTCACATGCCGGGCGATCCGGTACGCGAGGCGTTCATGCCTGACCAAGCGCATCCGTCCGACCTGCTCGCGCCTCGCTTCCCCATCTCGATCAAAGGGGTCGTCGAGATCGGGGGAC
>JBJMNM010000165.1:0-2919 GCA_045804305.1 Gemmatimonadaceae bacterium
AACTCGGATCTTATCTTGAGGAATCATGGCTAAGGGTCGCGAGCTCAAGGGCCGCATCAAGTCCGTCGAGAACACGCGCAAGATCACGCGCACGATGGAGATGGTGGCCACCTCGAAGATGAAGCGCGCACAGGATCGCGTCGTCGCGGCGCGGCCGTACGCGCACGCGCTGGCTGACGTGATCTCGAGCCTGTATTCCCCCGATCTCGCCGAGCGCTTTCCGCTGCTGCGTCAGCCGACCGAGCAGCGGCGGGTCGCCCTGATCGTGCTCACGAGCAACCGCGGTCTCGCGGGCGCGTTCAACGCGAACCTGATCAAGGAAGCGCGCAACAGGATCGCCGAGATCGAGCGGGCCGGCACGAAGGTCGACGTACACGTGATCGGCAAGAAGGGCCTCGGCTACTTCCGCTACGTAGGCCGCGAGCTGGCCTCCCAGCGCATCGACGTGACCGATCGCCCCACGGCGGAGAATGCCGCGGAGATCGTGGGCCGGCTGATGGACGAGTACATCAGTGGCACACTGGACGGCGTGTACGTCACCTACTCCAAATTCAACTCGGTGCTCAGCACTCCGGCGACGACGGATCAGATCCTCCCCGTCACGCCGCCGCAGAAGAAGGAGGGAGCCGCCGAGCGGGACTACCTGCTCTTTCCCTCCGCGGAAGCGATCCTCACCGAGCTGCTCCCCTCCTACGTGCGCAATGCGGTGTATCGCGCCCTCGTGGAGACGGTGGCCGGTGAACAGGCGGCACGCCGGACCGCAATGAAGAACGCGACGGACAACGCGAGCGACATCATCACCATCCTTCGCCGCACCTATAACCGCGCCCGTCAGGCGCAGATCACGCAGGAGATCGCCGAGATCGTCGGCGGCGCTGCGGCTCTCCAGGGATAGCCCATGGCCACTGCAATCGCATCACACACAATCGGCAAGGTCGTGCAGGTCATCGGCCCGGTGCTCGACGTCGAGTTCGAGTCCGGCCACCTGCCCGAGCTGTACAACGCGCTGGAGATCGACGCCACCACCGATTCCGGCGTGCGCGTGCGCGTGACGGCGGAGGTGCAGCAGCACGTCGGCCGCAATCAGGTGCGCGCCGTCGCGATGAACTCCACCGACGCGGTCGTCCGCGGCATGGAAGTCGTCGACACCGGCGGACCGATCTCGGTGCCGGTCGGCGAGGCGGCGCTGGGCCGCATCCTCAACGTGCTCGGCGAGCCGGTGGACAATGGCGCGCCGATCGGCAAGAACGTGCCGCGCTGGCCGATCCATCGGAAGCGGCCCGAGTTCGTGAACCTCGAGCCCAAGACCGAAGTCTTCGAGACGGGCATCAAGGTCATCGATCTCATCGCGCCGTTCGTGAAGGGCGGAAAGATCGGTCTCTTCGGCGGCGCCGGCGTGGGCAAGACCGTCGTCATTCAGGAGCTGATCAACAACGTCGCGAAGGGACACGGCGGCAAGTCCGTGTTCTGCGGCGTGGGCGAGCGCACACGCGAGGGGAACGACCTCTACCTCGAATTCCAGGAAGCGGGCATCCTGGACAAGGTCGCGCTGATCTACGGCCAGATGAACGAGCCGCCGGGTGCGCGTCTGCGCGTCGGCCTCTCCGGGCTCACCGTCGCCGAGTACTTCCGCGACGAGGAGAACGCGGACGTGCTCGTGTTCATCGACAACATCTTCAGATTCACCCAGGCTGGTTCGGAGGTCTCCGCGCTCCTTGGCCGCATGCCAAGCGCCGTGGGTTATCAACCTACCCTCGCGACCGAAATGGGTGACTTGCAAGAACGCATCACCTCCACGAAGAATGGGTCGATCACGTCGGTGCAGGCGATCTACGTCCCTGCCGACGACATCACCGATCCGGCGCCAGCGACGGCGTTCGCGCACCTCGACGCCACCGTCGTGCTCTCGCGCGCGATCACGGAGCTCGGCATCTACCCCGCCGTCGATCCGCTCGCGTCGAGCAGCCGCATTCTGGATCCGCAGTACCTTGGGGCCCGCCACTACAAGGCGGCCACGGACGTGCAGCGCATCCTGCAGCGCTACAAGGAGCTCCAGGACATCATCGCCATTCTCGGCATGGACGAGCTCTCGGAGGAGGACAAGAAGATCGTCGGCCGTGCGCGTCGCATCCAGCGCTTCATGTCGCAGCCGTTCGCCGTAGCCGAGCAGTTCACCGGCATCACGGGCAAGTACGTGAAGCTCGAGGAGACGATCTCCAGCTTCGAGCGCGTGGTGGCCGGCGAGTTCGATCATCTGCCGGAACAGGCGTTCTTCATGGCTGGCGGCATCGACGACGTCGTCGAGAACGCCAAGAAGCTGCAGGGCTGACCGCGTGCTCACTGTTTCGGTCATCTCGCCGGAGGCCGTGCTGTTCGAGGGCACGACCGAGTCCGTCGTCGCTCCCGCGTTCGATGGGCTGGTCGGCATCCTCACCGGGCACGCGCCCATGGTGACGCTGCTCGGTACGGGCGAGCTGCAGCTCGGCGAGGCGGGATCGGGACAGCGCTTTCACGTGGAGGGCGGGTTCCTTCAGGTGGTGGATGACACGGTTCGCGTCGTCACGGAGCACGCGAAGCCGGTCTGATTCGGCGGGGTCCAGCGGCTGATCAACGGCGGGCGACGAGGAATGATCTCGTCGCCCGCCGTTCTTGTTGAAGCGAGGGGCACATCCTACGTTGGTCGGTCACGTCGGAGGTGTTGATGCGGCTCGATTCCCGTGTCCTGGTCGCGCTTCTCGCGCTCGCGGCGCGAGGCCAGGCTCGCGCGCAGGGCGGGGGCGCGCCCATGATCGTGGGCGTGGTGGTGGACTCCGTCGCGGGTGTGGGCGTCGCGGGGGCCGAAGTCGCGCTCGAGGGGACGACGGCGCGCACGGTCACGGATCAGCGTGGCCAGTTTCGCCTCGTCGGGACGGAAGCCGG
>JBJMNM010000166.1:0-5267 GCA_045804305.1 Gemmatimonadaceae bacterium
GAGGCGACGGACGATTTTCCGCAGCGGCTGCGCGAGGCGCGCCCGGACATCGTCTTCAACATCGCCGAAGGACTCCGCGGACCCAACCGCGAGGCACACGTCCCGGCGATCTGCGAGTTCTACGGCATCCCATACTCGGGGAGCGACCCATTCACCCTCGCGCTCTGCCTCGACAAGGCACGGACGAAGGAGATCCTGCGCGCGCACCACGTGCCCACCGCCGACTGGATCCTCGTGCGCTCGGCGCGCGAGCTGGCCGAGCGGCGCGGCGACCTGCGGCGCTTCCCGCTGTTCGCCAAGCCGGTACACGAGGGCTCGTCCAAGGGAATCACCGAACGCAACCTCGTCTCGTCGGGGCACGAGCTCGAGGGCATCGTCGTCGAGCTGCTGGAGCGCTATCAGCAGCCGGTGCTGGTGGAGACGTTCCTGCCCGGCGCGGAGTTCACCTGCGGCGTGCTGGGCAACGGCGCCGAGGCGCGCGTGCTTCCCCTCGTCGGCATGAACTTCCGTGCGCTGCCCGCCGGAGCGCTGCCGATCTACGGCTTCGAGGCCAAGTGGCTGTGGGACCGACCCGACGAGCCGCTGGACATCTTCGAGTGCCCCGCGCGGATCAGCGAGGCGCTGCGCGCCGAGATCGAGCAGGTCGTCACGCGGACCTTCCTGGCGCTCGGCTGCCGCGACTGGTCGCGCATCGACGTCCGCCTCGACGCCGAGGGGCGCGCGAACGTGGTCGAGGTCAATCCGCTCCCGGGCATCCTCCCCGATCCGGCCGACAACTCGTGCCTGCCCAAGGCGGCGCGGGCCGCGGGGCTCGACTACGACGCCCTCATCGGCGCATGCCTGCAGGCCGCCGCGGCGCGACACGGCGTCTCGCTCAACGGTGGAAGCGGCGCATGAAGATCGCCATCCTGTTCGACGGGGCGAGCGCGTCGGCGCCGGATCAGCTCATCGTGGGAACGGTGAATGCCGTGGCCGCCGAGCTCGCGAGCGAGGGGAACGAGATCGTCCGCCTGCCGGTGAGCGCCGACGCGAAGTGGATCGAGAAGCTCCGGCGCGCCCACGTCGACCTCGTGTTCAACCTCTGCGAGTCGATCGACGGCGTGGCGGCACTCGAGCCGCCGGTGATCTCGGTGCTCGAGCTCCTGAATCTGCCGTACAGCGGCAGCTCGAGCTGGACCACGGCGATCTGCCTGCGCAAGCACGTCGTCAACGAGGCGCTGCAGGGCGCCGGCCTGCCCGTCCCCAAGTTCGCCGTCGTCCGTCGCGGGGGCACGATTCCCTCGGTTGGGTTCCCGACGATCTGCAAACCGGCGGCGGAGGATGCATCGATCGGCGTGGAGCAGCGCTCGGTGGTGCGGACCACGCGCCAGCTCACCGAGCGGGTGAGCGCGATGCTCGAGCGATGGGACGAAGTGCTCGTGCAGCGTTACGTGGAAGGACGCGAGGTGAACGTCGGCATCCTCGGCGACGCCACCCTGCCCATCGCCGAGATCGACTTCGGCCGCATGCCCAAGGGAATGTGGCGGATCGTGACGTATACGTCCAAGTGGGAGACGGGCTCGGTCGAGGATCTCGGCTCGGCGCCGCGGTGTCCCGCACGGCTGCCCGCGACCGTCGCCACGCAGCTCCGGCGCGTGGCGATCGCGGCGTGGCGCCTCGTGGGAGGTACGGGCTATGGCCGCGTGGACCTGCGCATCGACGAGCGCGGCCGTCCATGGATCCTGGAGGTGAATGCGAATCCCGACCTCGCTCCCGACGCCGGCCTCGCGCGAATGGCGCGCGTGGCGGGCATCGAGTACGGCGCGCTCGTGCGGCAGATCTGCGAGCTCGGGCTCCAGCGGTCGCGCGAAGGCGTCACCACCGCCGAGCGATGGTCGCTGGCGCAGCGGTTGTCCGGCGTGTCCATCCCCGCCGTGGCGGAGCCCTCACTCGATCTCTTCAGCGGTGAGGCGTAGCGACGCCATGGAGATCGGCCAGCTGCGTGCATCGAACCGTTCGCGACTCGCCGAGCTTCTGGTGGCCACTGGCGCTTTTCATGCCGCAGAAATGGACGTCGCGCTCTCGCTGTTCGACGTCGAGATGCGCCGGACGGCGAGCGACGGCCCAGCGGACTACGAGTTCGTCGGCGCGTTCGAGGAGGGCGAGCTTGCGGGCTACGCCTGCTTTGGTCCCACCCCGGCGACTGAGGGCACGTACGACCTGTACTGGCTCGCGGTCGATCCCGTCCTGCAGGGGCGCGGCATCGGACGCGCGCTCGTGCGAGCGGTGGAGGCGCAGCTCGTGGCCCGTGACGCTCGGCTGTTGATCGTCGAGACGTCGTCGCGGGCGACCTACGCCGCCACCAGACAGTTCTACGCGCGGAGCGGCTATACCGAGGCCGCCCGCGTGCGCGATTTCTACGCCCCGGCAGACGACCGGATTCTGTTGACCACACGCCTCACCACACGAGACGGCGGAGCAGCGATACGATGAGCGACTGGCAGAAAGTTCTGAAGGACGAGAGCATCAGCACGCTCGAGGAACTTCGCGCGTACGTCACCGAGCGGTTCGGCGAGGACGCCGCCGAGCGGGAGATCGACGTCGAGGCACTGCAGCCGGCGTTCGACAACTTCCAGATGCGCATCACGCGCGAGTCGCTCTCGCAGATCAAGGAAGTCGGCGACCCGAACTGGAACCAGTTCATCCCCTCCACGCAGGAGCTGGAGATCGTCGACGGCGTGATCGACTCCCTCGACGAAGACGGCGACTCGCCGGTGCCGAACATCACGCACCGGTATCCCGACCGCGTGCTGTTCCTCGTGAGCCCGGTGTGCGCGAGCTATTGCCGGTTCTGCACCCGGCGCCGGAAGGTCGGCGACCCCGAGAAGATTCCGCTGAACCAGTACGAGTCCGCCTTCGAGTACATCGCGGCGCATCCCGAGGTGCGCGACATCATCCTTTCGGGCGGCGACCCGATGATGCTGAGCGATCGCCGGCTGGAGTACATCTTCCAGCGGCTGCGGGCCATCCCGCACGTGGAGATCATCCGGCTGGGCAGCCGCATCACCTCGCACCTCCCCGAGCGGATCACGCCGGAGTTCTGCGAGATGGTGCAGAAGTACCACCCGATCTTCATGAACACGCACTTCAACCATCCCAGCGAGCTGACGCCCGCCGCGGTGGCCGCGCTCGACCGGCTGTCCAAGGCGGGGATCTCGCTCGGATGCCAGACCGTGCTCTTGAAGGGCGTGAACGACGATCCCAAGGTCATGATGAAGCTGATGCACGAGCTGCTCAAGGCGCGCGTGCGTCCCTACTACATCTATATGGCCGACCAGGTCGCGGGCGGCGAGCACTTCCGCACGACGGTCCAGAAGGGGCTCGAGATCATCCAGGCGCTGCGCGGCTGGACGTCGGGGCTGGCCGTGCCGCAGTTCGTCATCGACGCACCCGGCGGCGGCGGCAAGGTGCCGCTGCTCCCCGAGTACGTCGAGGAGATCAACGACGACGAGGTCGTCTTCCGCAACTACGAGGGCAAGCGCTTCACCTACAAGCAGCCTCGCCAGACGGTGCCGGCCGCGGCGCCCGGCATCGCGGCGGAAGCACAGGATGTCGTGCCGATCGAGGCGGGGAAGGCAGCGAAAAAGAAGCGCACGGCCCGCGGACGGAAGTCGGCCAGCGGCTGACGGCGTGAACGCTAGCCGAGGTGCTCGCGCACCTCGGCCAGCACCTCCGGCGTGATGCCATAGCTCTCCGCCTCGGACGGAAAGCGACCCGCGCGCACGTCATCAGCCCAGCGTCGCACGGCGTCGACAAGGGTCTCATGCGTGGACGCGTACTGGCGCACGAAGCGCGCGCGGTGCCCCTCGCCGTAGCCGACGAGGTCGTGGTACACGAGCACCTGACCACTCGTCGCGCCGCCGGCGCCGATGCCGATGACGGGGATCTCGACCTGCTCCGTGACGAGCGCGCCGATCTCCGCCGGCACCGCCTCCACCACGAGCGCCGCGCAACCCGCCGCCTCGAGCGCGCGCGCACCCTCGATGATCGTCACCGCCTGCTCCGCATCGCGGCCCTTCGCGCGATATCCGTCCGCCGTCGTCACGGACTGTGGCAGCAGACCCACGTGGCCGATCACCGGGATCCCCGCGGCCACGATGGCACGCACTCGATCAACCATCGGCCCCGCTCCCTCGAGCTTGACCGCGTCACACCCGCCGTCGTTCACGAAGCGCCGCGCGGTTGCAACCGCTTCCGCGTCGCTCGGCTCGTAGCTGCCGAAGGGGAGGTCACCGACGAGGGGCACGCTGCGGACGGCGCGGCGCACGGCACGGGTGAGCACGAGCAGCTCGTCGACCGAGATCTCGCGCGTGCTCGGGTACCCCAGCACCGTCATGGCCGCCGAGTCGCCGACCAGCACGACATCGACTCCCGCCTGCTCCGCCACGCGGCCCGACGGGAAGTCGTACGCCGTGACCATCACGATGGGGCGGCCCAGCGCGCGCGCGGCGGCGAGCGTGGGCAGGGCGAGCGCGCCCGCCGCCGAGGCTCGTTTCACGGCGATCTTTCCGGCGGCTGCACCAGCACGTTGTCGATGAGCCGCACCTCGCCGACGCGCGCCGCCAGCGCCACCAGCGTCTCTCCGTCGATCCTCGTCACGGGCGCCAGCGTCTCGGTGGAGACTCCCGCGTAGTACTCCGGCTCGATCCCCGCGGCGGCGAGAATCGCGGTGCCGACGGCGAGCGCTCGCGCGGTATCGCGCTCCCCGGCAGCCACCGCTCTCTGCACCGCGAACAGGGCGCGGGAAATCGCCCGCGCCCGTTGCCGCCCGTCGCGCGTGAGGAGGGCATTCCGGCTCGACATTGCCAGGCCATCGGCCTCACGCACCGTGGGACACACCTCGATCCGCACGGGAAGATCGAGATCGCGCACCAGCCGCCGGATGAGCAGCGCCTGTTGGGCGTCCTTCTGCCCGAAGAAAGCCTCGTCGGGCTGCGTCATGTTCAGGAGCTTGGTCACCACGGTCGCCACGCCGCGGAAATGCTTCGGCCCGCGCACCGCGCCCTCGAGCGGCTCGGAGATGCCGGCGACTTCCACTGTCGTGGAGAACCCGGCCGGGTAGACCTCCTTCACGTCAGGGGCAAAGAACAGGTCCGCGCCCGCGCTGGCCGCGAGCGTCGCGTCGCCCGACTCGTCGCGCGGATAGCGCGCGAGGTCCACTGCCTCGTTGAACTGCGCCGGATTCACGAACAGTGACATGACGACGAACCCACAACGCTCCCGCGCGC
>JBJMNM010000167.1:0-3709 GCA_045804305.1 Gemmatimonadaceae bacterium
CGGCGTGCAGGGGTTCATGATTGCGAACCTGAATCGCCAGGGAATGGAGACGCCGGGCGGCGACACCAACATGCTGCCGTCGGTGCTCGACTACTGGAGCCCGACCAACCCGACGAATGCGATGACCGCGCTCGGCGTCGGTCCGTTCGACGGCATGACCTCGCGGTGGCTCGAGGACGGCTCCTTCGTGCGGCTTCAGAACGTCACCGTCGGCTGGGACGTGCCGGAACGGTTCACCAGCCGGATCGGCAGCGGACAGTCCCGGCTCTATCTGAGCGGCCAGAATCTGCACACGTGGACGAAGTACTCCTGGTACGATCCCGAGGTCAGCTCGCGGGGCACGAACGATCAGGAGCTCGGCTGGGACGATTCCAGCTATCCGGGCACCCGCACCATCACTCTCGGCCTCAACGTGGTCTTCTAGGAGCCATGTCATGAGACAGACAACGCTCATCTCGCTGAGTGCCGCCGCGCTGGTCGCGCTGGCCGGCTGCAACTCGTTCCTCACCGAGACACCGCAGGACTTCTTCAGTCCCGACAACTTCCCTTCCACCGAAGCCGACCTGAAGATCGCGCTCGGCGGCATCGACAACTGGTATACCGGCGGCTCCAGCCAGGCGTACTACATCCGCGGCTGGCCCATGATCACCGAGGTGCCCTCGGATCAGACGGTCGCCAACAACAGCAGCGACTCGCGTTACGAGCAGGACAGCTTCACGCTCAACTCGGGGAATGAGTGGCTGTGGCGCGTCTGGAAGCAGGTGTACGGCGCCATCGGGCAGGCGAACACGATCATCGAGCGCATACCGCAGATGACCGGCGTGTCGCAGGACGTGAAGAATCGGTATCTCGGCGCGGCGAAGTTCCACCGGGCGCTCAACCACTTCAACGCCGTGCGCGTGTGGGGCAGCGTGCCGTTGGATACCGTGGCGTTCCATGATTTCACCGCGGCGAGCGACGTGACGCGCGCGCCGATCGCCGACGTGTACGCCTCGATCGCGGCCGATCTCGAGTCGGCGGTGCCGCTCCTGCCCATCAAATGGCCCGACTCCGCCACACCGGATGACGGGCGTCCCACCCGCGGCGCCGCGAACGCGCTGCTCGCCGACGTGTACCTGAACATGTCGGGGGCGATCGTCAAGCAGAACCACTGGGCCGACGCCGCACGTGCCGCCAAGGCGGTCATCGACAGCAAGGCGTACTCGCTGGTTCCCAGCTTCGCCAGTCTCTGGCTGGTGAACAACAAGAACGGGCCCGAGCACATCTACTCGATCCAGTTCCAGGGACTGATCCGCAACCTGTTCACGAGCCAGTCCAGACCGAGCGGCATCGGAACCGAATCGGGGATCAACTACTGGTACACCACGCCGGAGTTCATGAACACCTTCGCCAACACCGATGCGCGGAAGGCGGTCACCTTCCTCACGAGCGTGACGGTGGCCGGCAAGACGTTCTCCTACACGACCTTCGGTGACAAGCGCCCGCGCTTCCCGAATCCCATGCCGTACTACGGGAAGTTCTACGACAACGGCGGGCAGAGCATCGCGTTGAACAGCGGACGCTCCGATCTCAACTGGCCGGTCTATCGGTACGCGGAGGTGCTGCTGATGTACGCCGAAGCACAGAACGAAGCCGTCGGTCCCGATGCGAGCGCGCTCGCGGCGCTCAATCAGGTGCGTGCGCGCGCGGCGCTGCCCGCCCTCACGGGCCTGAGCCAGGCCGCGTTCCGCGACGCCGTGCGCCAGGAGCGAAGCTGGGAGCTGGCGTTCGAGTCGAAGCGGCTGTTCGATCTCAAGCGCTGGGGCACCTTCTACTCGGTGCTCAGCCAGGATCCTGTCGCGAAGATCGGCATCCAGCCGTATCACGTCTTCCTGCCCATTCCACAGCACGAGATCGACATCAACCCCAACCTCGGGCAGAATCCGGGCTATTGACGTGAGCATCCCGTCGTGCCGACTCGGTCGGCGAGCACCAGTGCGGCCAGCCCTGGCCGCACTGGTGTTCGCACTCGCGATGGCGCCGCGTTCGGCCGCCCAGGCTCCGCTGCCGCGCGTGTTCATGTGGCGTGCGGAGTATCTCGCATCGGCCAGGGCGAGCCTGTGGCGACGCGATACGTCGTATGCCAACGCGTACACCACGCTCCTCACGGACGCGACGCAGGCGCTGGCACTCGCGCCACTCTCCGTCACCCAGAAGAAGCGCATCGCGTCGAGCGGCGACCCGCATGACTACATGAGCTTCGCACCGTACTGGTGGCCGGACTCGTCCAAGCCGAACGGATTGCCCTACATCCGGCGCGACGGCAGCGTGAACCCGGAGAGCCGCGACGACTCGGATTCGCCACGGTTCGCTCGACTCGCTGACGCCGTGCAGACACTCGCGCTCAGCTACTACTTCAGCGGCGATGAAACATACGCGCGCCGCGCCGCGCTGCTCTTGCGCACCTGGTTTCTCGACTCGGCGACGCGGATGAATCCCAACCTCCGCTTCGGGCAGGCTGTTCCCGGCCTGAGCGAGGGCAGGGGGTTCGGCCTGATCGACACGCGCGAGCTGTCGGGCGTGATCGACGCGGTCGGGCTGTTGCAGTCGTCCCCGAGCTGGACCTCGGCGGATCAGCGTGGCATGGTGGAGTGGGCGCGTGCCTTCCTGCAATGGTTGACGACGAGTAGCCAGGGGCGCGAGGAAAGCGCGTCGAAGAACAATCATGGGACCTGGGTCGACGTGCAGACGGCGTCGCTCGCGCTCTTTGTCGGCGACACTGCCTTCGCCCGCGAGGTGATCGCGAATCGCACCCTGCGGCGTATCGACGCGCAGATCGCCCCGGACGGGAGCCAGCCGGAGGAGCTCGCGCGGACTCGATCGCGCACCTACAGCGAGTTCAATGCGGACGCCCTCACGCGCGCCGCCGAGCTGGGACGGTGGGTCGGCGTGGATCTGTGGCGGTATGTGTCGCCGACCGGCGGCAGCATCCGCGCCGCGCTGCTGTATCTCGCCCCGTACGCCGACTCCACCAAGGTGTGGCCCGGTCAGCAGATCACTCCAGTCACTACCCTCTCCCTCATGCGGCCGTATCGTCGCGCCGACGCGCCGCTGGCTGATTCCGTGCTTCGGGCGGCACTCCAGAAGATTTCGCCCGGCGCACGAGAGTTCGATCGCTCCCACCTCATGTATCCGGCCGCGCCCTGAGCGTGCGGGTTCCCTATGATGAGCTGCGCGGTGTGCTTCGCGCCGTGCAGCTCCGGCTCGGCCTGGTCGGCATGATCCGCAGCGGCGTCGTCGACCGCGTCCTTGATGCCGAGGTCTGGAGGGTGGTGCGCCAGCTCCGCTGAGACGGCGCACCGACAGTCGCGCCGCCGCCGCCGCGACGAGCGCGTCCCGCTAGGCGATGCGCGGCGCGGCGAACAGCGGTGCCGCCACGAGGGCCGTCCCCCCTCGCAGGCGGGGAAAGGTGCTCGCGGATTCGGCGACGATCGGCGTGGCCGCCGCGCTTTCGGTGAGCACGCGCGAAGCGATCACGGCGCGGATCGTAGGCAGCAGTTGGTCCCACGCGTCGGCGATCTCGCCGCCCACGAAGATCTGCCCCGGGCTTAGCGTGTTTATGATCACGGCGAGGCCCGCGCCGAGATAGCGCGCCGTCGCCTGCAGCGCCTCGACGGCGCGCCGCTCGCCCGATCGCGCGCGGGCAATCACGTCGACGATCGAGAGCCCG
>JBJMNM010000168.1:0-7651 GCA_045804305.1 Gemmatimonadaceae bacterium
GAGATCGTGTTGCGCAGAATGGCGTTCCAGTACACGTCGCGCAGGATCCATTCTCTCGCGCGCCGGTCATTCAGCGCCGTCTTCACGTCGAACAACCAGCGGGCCTGTTCTCCGGCATAGTTGCGGCTGATGTCGTGGAAGAACTTCTCCACGCCCGGCGTGACGTGCAGCGGCGTCTCGTAACGCGCGATCCTGTCGAGGGCGGCGACGAGTCGGGGCACCGGGTTCTCGCGCGTGGGACGCGAGCCGTGCGACGGCGTGCCCTTCACGGTGACCCGCTGCCAGAACGTCCGCTTCTCCGCGACACCGACGCTGTAGTACTCGAGCTTTCCGTTGCGGTAGACGTTCGCGCCGCCCTCGGTGAACAGGTATTCCACGTCCTTGAGCAGATCGGCGTGCTTGTCCACGAACACGATGCCGCCGGTGCTCCCAAGCTCCTCGTCCGCGTTGGCGACGAACACGATATCGCGGGTGAGCGGGACGCCGCTCCGCTTGAGCGCGACGAGGGCCATGAGATGCGCCACGCCCTCGCCCTTCATGTCGAGCGTGCCGCGCCCGTAGATGAAGCCGTCCTTCACGTCGCCGCTGAATGCGGGAACGCTCCAGTACGCGGGAGAGACGGGTACGACGTCCATGTGCTGCACGAGCGCGATGGCGCGCTTGCTCCCATTGCCCTTGAGCCGAGCGTAGAGATTCGCGCGGCCGGCGCCGAGCTCCGCGGTATCGAGGATCGTGGCCTCGATCCCTTCCTTCTCGAGGAATGCCTTGAGGAAGTGCGCGGTCGCGAGCTCGTTGCCTGGTGGGTTGGTGGTGTTGATACGGACGTACTGCCGTAGCACCTCCACCGCCTCCGCCTGCATGGCGGGCCAGTCGATCGGGCGCGCGGGCGCCGGAGCGGTGGTCTGTCCGAGGAGTGAAGCCGGTACAGCGAGCGCGAGCACGACGGTGCGAATGCGGAGATGCATGATGGATCGACGGGAGATGGGGGCTGCTGACTAGGCGAGGGAGGTTGCCTCCACGGTCGCGGACGGCGCAAGTCGTAGGTGCAGCCCTGGCGCACCTGCGGAAACTTTCCCCCTCGGGCGGCGTACGGGACAGCATTCCCCCTCCCTGGGTCGTTCGGCATGTTCGCACCTCTGGTCGCTGCCTTCCTGCAACTGCCTGCGCCCTCCTCCGCGCCACAGGCCTCTCCCGCGCCAGCCACACGCGTCGTCGCCGACACGGCCGAGCGTGATTCCACAGCGGGGCCACACCGCGGGCGTCGGGAGAAGCGACCGCCCAAGCGGATCGACGTGACGGCGGAACACCTCGCCACGGCCTACAAGGACAACGCGGCGCGCGAGATCCTGCGTCTCGCTCGCGACGCCCGGATGCACCAGGACTCGGCACTGCTCTCCTACGACGCGACCACCTATCAGCGCATCTCCGCCGGACTCGGCTTCGCGAAGATCGGGCGTGATCGGCTGGCGTTTCGCTCCGAGGACGCGACGCGCGTGCGGTGGCGGCGCGGCGTCGGAGCGTACGTCGACGTCACGGGATCACGCTCCGTCGTGCCGATCGCCGGGACAACCGGGCACGTCACGATGAACGGGAGCATCTCTCCGATCCCGTATTATCCGGGCAGCGAAACGCTGTGGATCGGCTCGAGCGTGGCGCGCGCGCAGGTGGACGAGAACGAGGGCCTGGTGCACCCGCTCGCCTCGGGCGCCGAAGCGTACTACAGCTACCAGAGCGGCGACTCGGTGACCTTCCGTCTGCCCGACGGCAAGACGATCCGGCTGCGCGAGCTCAAGGTTCGTCCGCGCGTACCGAAATGGAATCTCGCCGTCGGCTCCCTGTGGTTCGACATGAGCGGTGGACAGCTCGTCCGCGCCGCGTACCGCATGAGCGAGCCGATGGACATCGTGGCCATCGCGAAGGCCGACGACCCCAAGGAGTTCGACGACGTCCCCGTGGCGCTGCGGCCGATGCTCTTCCCGATGACCGCGCAGATCAGCGCGATCGGGGTGGAGTACGGCCTGTTCCAGGGACGTTTCTGGCTGCCGCGTCTCCAGGTCGCCGAGGGCGGCGCACGGATGGGGTTCATGCGCGTGCCCTTCAAGCTGGAGCAGAAGTATCAATACGAGAACGTCAACGCCGGCGATCCGCTCCCGCCAATCGTGGTGGCGCCGAGGGACAGCGGACGGCGGCGTGGTGAGGGCGTGGATGTCAGCGTCAACGTCGGTAATGGCGTTTCGGTGATCGATGAGCCCCCGAAGACCAAGCGCGATTCGCTGCGCGCCGAGCGGCGGGCGGCCCGCGCGAGGTGCGACAGCACCGGCAATCGCACCTATACCCGCCAGCGGGAAGGCATGCCGGACCCCGTGTTCGTCACCATCTCCTGCGATACCGCCAAGCTCGCGCACTCCGCCGACCTCCCGCCATCCATCTACGACACGGGCGAGGAGGTGTTCAGCGAAGGCGAGATGCAGTCGCTCGTGAACCAGGCTCTCTCGATGGACGCCCAGGCCGATTTCGCGCCGCAACCCATCGTCGTGAACGGCTGGCAGCCGCGCTACAACCGCATCGAGGGGCTGTCGCTTGGCGTGCAGCTCGATCAGACGCTCGGCGCGGGCTATTCGGTGCGCGCGATCGGTCGGCTCGGCGCGGCCGATCTGGAGCCCAACCTGGAGGTGACGGGATCGCGCAGCGACCTGCGACGCACGGTTTCTCTCACGGCCTATAACCGACTCACCTCGGCCAGCGACTGGGGCAACCCGCTCAGCCTCGGCAGCTCGATCTCGGCATTCCTGTTCGGCCGCGACGAAGGATTCTACTATCGCGCTACCGGGCTGGAGCTGAACAACGCTCCGACCCAGGGCGGCGAGAGCGCGTTGAGCTACGGCGTGTTCGCCGAGCAGGAGCGCACGGCGCGCCAGAAGACGACGTTCTCGCTCGCGCGCGCGGCGTACGGCACGCAGTTCGACGCGAACCTCGAGGCGGTGCGTGGCATCTACCTCGGTGCACGCTCGCGCTATCTCCGCACGTTCGGGCTCGATCCGCAGGGCTTCCGGCTGTTCAGCGACCTGCGGCTCGAGGCAGCGCACGGTGACACCGGGAGCTATGGCCGCGGGGCGCTCGATCTCACCGCCTCGCACGGGATCGGGAACGGCGCCGCGGCCCTCACTCTTGCGGGCGGAAGCTCGGTCGGCGTACTGCCCACGCAGCGCTACTGGTATCTCGGCGGCACCCAGACGGTGCGTGGTCAGCGCCCGGGCCTCGGCAACGCGGTGGGGGGCAATGCGTTCTGGCTGGCGCGCAGCGAGCTGGCGTACGGGCTGGGCGCCGCACGGCCGGTCGTGTTCGCCGATCTCGGCTGGGCGGGCGACCGCACGAAGTGGCGCGACATCGGACGCCCGCTGTCGGGCGCCGGCGTGGGGACGTCGATCATGGACGGCTTGATCCGATTCGACGTGGCGCGGGGGATCTACCCGGAAAAGCAGTGGCGGGTGGACGCGTACGTCGAGGCGCGGTTCTGAGCATCCTGTCGTCCTGAGACAGCAAAGCGACCGAAGGACCTGCACTTACCTGCACTTCGCTGCACGTGCGGGTCCTTCGCTACGCTCAGGACGATATCGCGATTACGATTCGCGATGCCCGTTACCCGCTACGTCCCCGGCGTCGCACTCTGCGTGGCCATTGCGATCGTCGCGATGGCCGCCGGCTCGCTCGAGCATGCGATGGCTGGCCGAGTGTGGATCGAGCCCCTGGTTCTCGCGATCCTGCTGGGGGCAGCGGTTCGAACCGCCTGGACGCCCGGACCGAGGTGGAAGCCGGGGATCGATTTGTCCGCCAAACAGGTCCTCGAGGTGGCGATCGTGCTCCTCGGCATCACCCTCGACGTCCCGCTGCTGCTGCGAGCGGGCCCGGCGCTCGGCGCCGGAATCGTGCTGGCGGTGGCCGCGGCGCTCGCGGCGGGCTACGGGCTAGGCGTCGCGCTGGGGCTCCGGCGCAAGCTCGCGACGCTCGTGGCCGTGGGTAACGCGATCTGTGGCAACTCGGCCATCGCGGCCGTTGCGCCCGTGATCGGCGCCGAGCCGGACGACATCGCGTCGAGCATCGCGTTCACGGCCGTGCTCGGAGTGATCGTGGTGCTCGCGTTGCCGCAGCTCAAGCCGGCGCTCGGTCTGACGGACTATCAATATGGCGTCGTGGCGGGGCTCACCGTGTACGCCGTGCCGCAGGTGCTGGCCGCAACGCTTCCGGTCAGCCTGTTGAGCGGCCAGGTCGGAACGCTGGTGAAGCTCACGCGGGTGCTCATGCTCGGGCCCATCGTCCTCGGGCTCTCGGTATCGATGCGGCGTCGGGGCCACGCGACGGGAGCACGGGTGAAGCTCGGACGGCTGGTGCCATGGTTCATCGTCGGCTTCCTGCTGCTGGCCGCGGTGCGGGCTACCGGCGCCGTGCCGGCTTCTCTGGTAGACATGTCGCGCACGGTGTCGGGTGCGCTGACGGTCGTCGCGATGGCGGCGCTGGGCCTCGGCGTGGACGTGCGGGTGCTCGGCCGGGTGGGTGGGCGCGTGACCATGACGGCCATGGGCGGGCTCGTGCTGCTGCTGGGCATCAGCCTTCTGCTCGTGCGTGGGCTGCACATCGGGTGACGGTTCATCCCAAGTGCCTTGACGAGCCGCGTATCTCGGCCCACTGTACGTCCATGAGCCGCGTCGCCAACCACCTCTGTCTCTGTCTCATGTGGCATCAGCCGCAGGGGACGGGTGGCGCGCAGCGGTAAGCTCTCGACGGTGGTCACGTCGACGACCAGCGCCCCGATCCCTCGCGGATCGGGGCGCTTGCCATTTCAGGGCCTCGAGACGCGACTCGGCACGCTGGAACGCCTTTCCCCATTCCCCGGTTCGTTGATCATGCGCACCCTTCCAATCGCCGTCTATCACGAGCATCCCGACTGGTTTCGCCCGCTCTTCACGGAGCTCGCGCGTCGCAGCATCCCGTACGTCCGGCTCGACGCCGCGGCACACCGCTACGATCCCTCCGAGCGCAGCGTGCCGTACTCGCTCGTCGTCAATCGAGCCAGTCCGTCGGCGTACCTGCGCGGACACGGGCAGTCCACCTTCCACACGCTGCACTGGCTCAAGCATCTCGAGCGCATCGGCGTGCCGGTGGTGAACGGGAGCGAGACGTACGGCTACGAGCTCTCCAAGGCGACGCAGCTCGATGCGCTCGCCGAGCTCGGGCTTCCGTATCCTCGCTCGGTGGTGATCAACGATCCGTCGCAGGCCGTCGCCGCGGCCACCGATCTCCGCTATCCGGTGCTCGTGAAGGCGAACATCGGCGGCAGTGGGGCGGGGATAACCAAGTACGAGACGGCCGCGGCGCTGGAGGGCGCGGTTGCCGCCAGGCAGGTGAGCCTTGGCGTAGACGGCGTGGCCCTCGTGCAGGAAGCCGCACCCTTGCGTGGAGGGCACATCACGCGGGTCGAGACGCTGGGCGGCAAGTACCTCTACGCCATCAACGTCTTCCCGGCGGTCGGCTCGTTCGATCTCTGTCCTGCTGATGCATGCCAGACGACCACCGGCGTGGAGCTCGTCGGCGCCGCCTGCGCGGTGGACGCGGTGAAGAGCGGCCTGCGCGTGGAGGGATTCACTCCGACGCCGGAGGTCATCGCGCAGGTCGAGCGCATCGCCCGCTTCACGGGCCTGGACGTCGGCGGCATCGAGTATCTCGTCGACGATCGCGACGGGAAGCACTACTACTACGACATCAACGCGCTCTCCAACTTCGTCGCCGACGCGCCGAACGTGGTGGGCTTCGATCCGTGGACGAACCTTGTGGACTACCTCGAGGCGCGCGTAGCCGGCAAGCTGGCCGAGGTCACCGCGTGAGCGCCACACTCGTTCCGGAGACGGACGCGTCGCCCGCGGCGGCGAGCGGGCCACCCACACGCATGCGCTTCGGCTACTGGCTTCCGGTGTTCGGTGGCTGGCTGCGCAACGTGGAGGACGAGCGGATGGACGCGAGCTGGGCGTACACGCGCCGGCTCGCGCAGCGCAGCGAGGAGATCGGGTTCGACCTCACGCTCGTGGCCGAGCTCTTTCTCAATGACATCAAGGGGCCGGACGCGCCGGCACTCGATGCGTGGAGCACGGCGGCGGCGCTCGCCGCGGTGACGGAGCGGCTCGAGCTGATGGTCGCGGTGCGGCCGCAGTTCCATCCGCCCGCGCTGCTCGCCAAGCAGGCGGCGAACATCGATCAGATCTCGAATGGCCGGCTGGCGCTGAACGTCGTGAGCGCCTGGTGGGCCGACGAGGCTCGCCGCTACGGCGTGCACTTCGACCAGCACGACGACCGCTACGCGCGCACGGCCGAGTGGCTGGATGTCGTGAGCGGCGCCTGGTCGGAGCCGCGCCTGACTCACAAGGGCAGGTACTACAGCGTGGACGACCTGATCGTGGAGCCCAAGCCCGCTCGGCGTCCGCGGCCGACGATCTACGCCGGCGGCGAGTCGGAGACGGCGAAGAATCTCATCGCCGCCAAGTGCGACGCGTACGTGATGCACGGCGATCCCGTCGCGCACATTGTGCCCAAGGTGACCGACATGCGCGCGCGCCGCGAGCGCGCGGGGCTCGGAGGCCGCCCGATGGAGTATGGCATGGCTGCATACGTCATCGTGCGCGAGACCGAGCAGGCGGCCAAGCGCGAGCTCGAGCGCATCACCAACGTGACCGAGGGCTCGGCCGGGTATCACAACTATCAGGATTGGCTGGCGAATACCCAGCTCGAGTCGCGCGTGTCGCTCGAGGACTACTCCGTGTCGAATCGAGGGCTGCGCGCCGGGCTCGTGGGCACGGCCGAGCAGGTCGCCGACCGCGTGCGCGAGTATCGGGACGCCGGTGTGGGGCTCCTGCTGCTGCAGTGCAGCCCGCAGCTCGAGGAGATGGAGCGGTTTGCGGAGGAGGTGATGCCGCTTGTAGGATGAGGGCGTGCATCGACCTTCGACTCCTGGACTGACCGACGTCGGGACGCCGCTCGCGGGAGCTCGAGAGGCGTCCCGACTGCTATCCGCCATCCGCGCGCTGTTCTGGGCGCTGCTGATCGCCAGCTCCGTGGCACAACTCATGGACGCGGGCGACACGGTGAACGCGGATGGCATCAACTACATCGAGCTCGCGCAGCGCGCGGCCGACGGCCATCCCGACTTTCTGGCGAACGGATACTGGAGTCCCCTGTATCCGGCGTTGATCGCCACGGGGCTCATCATCACGCGGCCCTTCCACCTGGATGCACTGCCGGTCGCGCGCGGCGTGAACCTCGTGCTGATCGTCGCCTGTGCCCTGGCGTTCGAGTGGCTGCTCGCGGCGCTCGAGCGCGCGGCAGGGAGTGACCCCGCCGTCGACCAGCGATCGACCGGACAGTCGATCGTCCGCCGCGCGGCCGCGTATGCACTGCTGCTCTGGGAGGTGTTGCGCCTCCAGCAGGCGCCAACCGTCACGCCCGATCTGCTCGTGTTCTCGGCGCTCGCGTGCACGGCTGGCTTTCTCGTGATTCGCCGCGCTCGTCCGTTGACGAGTCGCGAGGCGACGGTATTCGGCATGGTGCTCGGCGCCGGCTATCTGGCCAAGGCGGTGATGCTTCCGGTTGGGCTGGCGGCATGGAC
>JBJMNM010000169.1:0-4469 GCA_045804305.1 Gemmatimonadaceae bacterium
AAACTCTATCACTACACCACGACATCCAAAATGTGAAGGGTAGATCGAAGGCGCATCATCGAGGTGACTGGTGGTGACCGAACAGTGACGGCTCCGCGCACAATGTGCGAACGTGCCTCGATGGAGTGAAGCGCTCAGACCGCCAGTGCGCAGCGTTCGACCTTCCCGCGACGTACCCCGCGGGTAAGACTTCCGTAGGTCCGCCGCCCACCAGTCCTGCATCTCCTCATCCCCGCATCCCCTCTGAAATGCGCAAACTTTCCAGCACCCTGCTCGTCGCGCTCCTCTCGCTCGCGCCCGCCCTCGTACATGCGCAGGCTGCGGCCGCGCATCCCGATTTCTCCGGCACCTGGGTCCTCGACACCGCGCTGAGCGACAAGGGCCAGATGGTCCCGTCGAAGATGACGCTCAAGATCGCGCAGACTCCCGCTGGCATCACCGTCGATCGGCAGCAGACGAGTCAGATGGGCGAGATGACGTCGTCGATGAAGTACGCGACCGACGGATCGACCTCCAAGAACCAGATGTCGATGGGCGGCAACAACGTCGACGTCTCCACCGTCGTGACCTGGGAAGGCGCCACCCCGGTGTTCACCAGCGCGATGAAGTTCGGCGAAAACGACGCGCAGTCCGTCGAGAAGTGGTCACTGAGCGGCAAGAACCTCACGCTCAACCGCACCGTCAACTTCGGCGGTCAGGAATTCTCGAGTAAGCTGGTGCTGGTGAAACAGTGAGTGCGTGAGTGCGTGAGTGCGTCGGTGTGTGGGCGCGAAAGAAACGGCCTCGGGAAGCAATTGCTTCCCGAGGCCGTCACTCATTCACGCTCCAACGCACTCACGCACTCACGCACCCTCGGCATCACCCTCTCGATCTCCCCCGGCGACACCGCGCCCACCGACAGCCGAAACCAGCCGGTGTCCTCATCGCTTCCGAATGCGCGGAGCGGGACGACTGCCAGCCCCGCCGCGCGCAGGAGATACGCGCGCACTGCTTCGTCGCCGTCGAGTCGTGTGCGGTCGGGCGTGACTCGTCCCTGCAACGCGAACTGCGCGCTCAGGTAGATCGTCCCCTCCGGCGCGATGACGTTCACCGGCAAGCCGTCGTCGCGCATGCGCGCCAGCCCCGTGTACAGCACGTCGAGTCGCTCGCGCACGCGCGCGACCATGTCGTCGCGGAACGCCGAGTACGCCCCGGCATTCTCGAGAAACTCCGCAACGGCGCCCTGCTCGGCCTTCGGCGCCCATGCGCCCACATGGCCGATCAGTGCACTCATCGGAGCGGCGAGATCTTCCGGGGCCACGATCCATCCGACGCGGATGCCGGTCGCCGCGAGCGACTTCGATGCACCGTCCACGTAGATCGTGTACGGCGCCATCGCCCGACGCACCTGCACGGGATGGACGTGGCGCTGCCCTTCCAGCGTGAGCGTCCAGTAGACCTGGTCGTACATCACGTACAGCGGACGCTCCGTCGCCGAACGGCGCGCGTTCTCCTCGAGCACCAGGTCGCAGATGGCGCCGAGCGATTCCTCGGTAAACATCGTGCCGGCCGGATTCTGCGGTGAGCAGAGCACCAGGAGCCTGGCGTCGCGCACCGCCTCCTGCAACGATTCGCGCGTCGGCATGAAACGGCTCTCGGGACCCACCGGCACTGGCACGCCGACCGCGCCGACGAGCTGCACGTAGTACGGGTTGTTCCACGACGGCGTCGGATACACGACACGATCGCCCGGATCGACGAGCCCGCGATACGTCGCGTAGATGCCCGGCCGCGAGCCCGACGTCACGATTACCGAGGCGAGCGACGGATCGAGGCCGAGCTCGCGCTGGTACAGCGTGCGCACCGCCTCGCGCAGCGACAGGATGCCGTCGGCGGGCGGATAGTTGGTCTCACCGCGCCGCAGCCGCTCGATGATCCCCTGCTCGACCTCGCCCGGGATGCGGAACTCCGACGGCGCGAAGTCGCCGACGGTGAGGTTGCAGATCTCCAGCCCCTCCGCACCGAGCGTTCGCACGTCCGCCGCGATCTTGAGAATCTCGGAGCCGAGCAGCGAGCCGGTGAGACTGGAGAGGCGGGGGTGGTTCATCCGATAAACATAGAGCCCGGATCGCTGACCGTCTGTTGACGGTTATCGGTGATCGGTGATCAGCCAGCCTCGGGAAACTCCTGCGTCCCGAGGTCGACCGAAAACCGTTCACCGTAAACCGTTCACAGCGCGCCAAAGGCGCGCCGTCAATGCGCTCCCGTCGCGTGTTCCGGCTGGACCACTCCTGCCGTCGGGATCTGCGTCGGCGGCGCGGACTCCGAGGGGTCGAACCACCAGAGCGTGGACTCGTTGCCCGCGAACCGCGTGAAGACGAGTCGCCCGTCGGACAGCCAGCCAGGCTGTCCCGAGGGCAACGCGTCGTTCGTCACCGGCGTGAACACGCCGGTGCGCAGATCGAGCAGGAAGATCTGCGGCGTCCCCGCTCGCGTCGATGCGAAGGCGATCCGGTTTCCATCCGGACTCCACGCCGGCTCGATATCCGTCTGGCCGCTCCCGGATCCGGCCACCGCCGTCGGCATCCCTCCCGCCACGGCCGACGCGATGAACAGGTTCGCGCGCCCGTTCGCCGTCGAGACGAGCGCGATGCGATCACGCGTCGGCGACCACGTCGGGTTCGTCTCGCTGCTGCCATCGAAGCCGAACGTGGCATCGGTCAGCCGCGCAGGGTTCGCCAGCGGCGTGGGAGCGACGTACACCCGCGGTGCGCCACTCACATCGCTCACGTACGCGAGCGTCGCTCCGCCGCCGGCGAATGCGGGTTGGCTCTCGTTCGCGGCCGTCGTCGTGAGTCGCTGCTCCACGCTCCCCGTCACCGTCGACATCGAGTACAGCTCGCCGTTCCCGTCGCGCGTGCTCACGAACACGATCGCCGCTGCCACCACGGTCGGCTGCGCGTCGTCGCCCGCCGCCGTCGTCCGCCGCGTCAGGTCGCGACCGTCCAGTGCGACGCTGTACACGTCGCGGTTTCCCGATGTCACGGCGTCGAAGTAGACAGGCGGCGGAATCGCGACGTCGAGCGTCGTGGTGAGCATCTGTCCGTCGCTCGCACGCGCGGAGATCGTGACGGCGCCGATCTGAAGAAACGACACCGCCGCTCCAGTCACTGCGCCGGCGATCGCCGGTGTGACCATGACGTCGGAGACGACCGAATCCGCGGGCGACAGACCGTCGCGTGCCACGAGGCGGATCGTCGAGCCGCGCTCGAGCCGGCCGACGGCGACGAGCCGCTGCCCGGGCGCGGTGCTGTCGTCATCTCCGCTGCAGGCGAGCAGCGTGGTGACGGTAGCGAGCAGAACGAGTTGCCGAGCGTCGAGAGACATCGATGCGTTGGGCGAGGCGACCAGCGCAACCTACTGCCCCACAGCCCCCGACCGACTGTTGGACCTTGTCCGTAACGCGGGGAAGTGGGGCTGCGGGGCAGCGGGGCAGAGGGGCAGCGGAGGGTGTGCGGCACGACGCCGGGAGGCATTCACGTCCCGAGGTCGTGCCGTATCCGCAGCCCCGCTGCCCCTCAGCCCCTCAGCCCCGCAAATCACCCATTGTAGATCGCCCCGCTCCGCTCGCGATACTGCTCCAGCACCGCAGCGGCATCGTCGTGCAGCATCCCTCGCACGATCTCGATCCCGCGCTCCTCGAGATACCGATACGACTCCGGAAACACCGGTCCCTCCTCGAAGCGGAGCCGTGCCGCATCCTCGCGCGTCGCGCCGAACACCACGCGCCGCACGCCGCTCCAGAGCGTCGCGCCAAGGCACATCGCACACGGCTCGCACGACGTCACCAGCTCGTGCGCCGGCAGATGCGGCGCATTGAGTGTGAACGAGCCGAGGTGCCGCTGCGCCATCATGAACGCGACCATCTCGCCGTGCAGCGTGCAGTTGTTCAGCCGCACCACGCTGTTCATGCCTACGGCGACGAGGCGCCCGGAGTCGCGCTCGAAGATGGCCGCACCGAACGGCCCCCCCGTGCCGTGCTCCACATTCGCCCGCGACAGCGCGATCGCGAGCCGCATGCGATCCTCGTCGCTCCGGTAGGGCGAGTCCCAGGAAACGATGTCTGCCACCCAGGCGGGGTAGTCGACGTGGAGCGCGAGCGAGGAGTCGGGGAGAGGCATGGGCGGAAGATCGCCCCGGGCGCGGTGCGTCGGGAGCCATCGAAACGCCCCAAAATGGGGGGTATTGCTAAAATTCTAGCATATGCTAATTTCCCAGCATACGGAACGACCCACCACCGGAGAGCGATGTGAGCAACGAGACCCGCGACCTGAGCCGACGCGAGCGACAGATCATGGACCTCCTCTTTCGCGTCGGCCGCGCGACAGCGGCCGAAGTGATGGACGGGCTCCCCGACGCGCCGAGCTACTCTGCCGTGCGGGCGCTCCTCCGCATCCTCGAGCAGAAGGGCCACATCCGCCACGAAGAGG
>JBJMNM010000170.1:0-2652 GCA_045804305.1 Gemmatimonadaceae bacterium
AGCGTGGACGTCGGCCTGCGGCGTGGTTCGCGCACAAGCGGCAGAGAGTACGATCAGGCTGATGCCAAGGGCTGGTCCAACGACCGTAGACATGGCGGAATATCCTCTGGGTGAGATGATCTGCTCAGTGGATGACGCGATCGAAGCGGACGGGATTCGGAGCGCTGTAGCTGTAATGCCACCACTCCTGGTCATAGTTCAGAAATCCTTCGGACTCCATGAGGCGCTTGAGCCGTAGCCGGTTTTCGAGCGCGGCACCCGTTGCGTGCGCCGTATGCGCGGCCGGCGAAAAGGTGTCGAATGGCGTTCCCATGTCGAGTGGCGATCCGGATCGAGCGTCCACCAGGGTGAGGTCGATCGCGAGCCCGAGATTATGGCGGCTCCGACTCGCGATGTAGCCATCCCGGATCAGATCCTGCCGTCCCACGCGCTCCGTCCATGCGACCATCGCGTCGGTGGCTCGTACGGGACGATAGGCATCGAAGACGTATAGCGCGTATCCCTCGCGACCGGCCCGTCGTGCCACCCGCGCCAGGGCTGCGGTGGCTTCGCGGCGCATGTAGGCATGGTTGCCCTCGTAGCCCGGTAGCGGAGCGCCGGTGAAGTTGTCGTTGGTGGAGTATCGCAGGCCGACGCGAATCTCCGGCGCCGCCGCTTGAACGTCCACGAGAAGGCTGTCGGCGCCAGTGTTCGTCATCACCGGAAGGTCCTCGGTGTTCACCGAGGGCACTCCCGCGGTCTGCACAGCCGCGCCCGGTGCTGCTACCGGGCGACATGCCGCCGGAAATACCAGCGCGAGCAGTACCGGAAGCGCAGTCGAGCGAAAGGCGCGCGAATATGTCTTCATGGTGGCGGCATCGAGGAGAAGAGAGCGGCTGCGGCACTGATGAGAATGCTCGGCCACCGTCCAGCCAAGGCGATCAGAAGCGATGAGAGCGCTTCACTTGCCCGCAGGAACATGGTCATGCAACGGATGAGAGCGCTCGGCTGGCCTGAAGAGCACTCGAGAGGAAACAGGCGACCCGCTCTTCGGCATAGTAGACGGGTCGCCACGGCCAATGCCCCGCGACGAAACCGACGTGCCCGCCGCGCTCATGCAGCTCAACAGCGATGAATGGGTTGTCGCGAGCCACTTTTGCGACACCAACAAGCACCTCTCGCGGCAAGAACGGGTCGTCATAGGCGCTCAGGAGCAACGTGGGCCGACGGATTCCGGGCAGAAATTGCAGGGAGCTGGATCGCGAGTAGTAATCTGAAGCGCCTTTGAAGCCATGAACCGGCGCGGTAACGGCCTCATCGAAATCATACAACGTGCGTGCGTCGTTCAGGCGCGATTGATCAAATAGCCCCGGATGATGAGCCAGCTTTGCGAGTGCCTTTTGGCGCAAGGTCGCCAGGAAGTGCCGAGTGTACAGTCGGGAGAACCCGCGCTCGATGTGGCGTGAACCACGCTCGAGATCGTACGGCACCGACACGGCTGCGGCAGCCTTCAATTGCGATGGAACTCCAGCACCCTGCTCCCCCAACCATTTCAGCAGCACGTTCCCGCCCAGTGAGAATCCCGCAGCCACGAGCGGCTGCATCGGGTGCTCCTGAACGAGACGGCGGACTACGAAGTCGAGATCGCCGGTCTCTCCTGAGTGATAGAAGCGGGCGGCGCGTGGAATCTGGCCATTGCAACCGCGAAAGATGAGGACGTCGGCGGCCCACCCACGGCGACGCGCCTGATCGAGGAGACCGCGGAGATAGTGGGACCGAATGGTGCCTTCGAGCCCGTGGAGTACGAGCAGACGCGGGACGCTCGGGTCAGAGCCCGCGGGTGCATCGAGGCGACGGATCTCGAGCTCGTCGCCATCAGGCGTGGCCCAACGCTCGACGCGTGTGGCTACGTCGGGCGGTCGGCGCACGAGCTTGCCCCAGAGGGTCTGAAGATGCGCGCCCGGTACCCACCACGCGGGGGTATAGGTATACTCGCTGGAGTGGCTCACGACAGAGCGAAAGTATCGAGGGCGCGGCGCGTCCGCGCCTTCCTAGTATATCTAACTCGCACGCATGGACGTTCAGATCTTCGGCACCAAGAAGAGCGCGGATACTCGCAAGGCGCTGCGCTTCTTTGCCGAGCGTCGGACGCGGACACACTTCGTCGATCTCATGGAGCGGGCTGCCTCGCGCGGGGAGCTCATGCGTTTCGCGCAGAAGTTCGGCGTGCCGGCGCTGATCGACGAGAGCTCGAAGCGCTTCGGCGACCTTGGGCTTCGAACCGCGCGGTATGGTGACGAGCGCTGGCTGGAAATTCTGGTGGACGAACCCCTGCTGCTGAAGATGCCGCTCGTGCGGCATGGCAACGCGCTGACGATCGGCGCGGCCGAACCAACGTGGAAGAGCTGGCTCGCGTCGTGACGCGCCTGCTGGAGACAGGAGCACGCGCATGACGCAGATCTCAGTTGGCGGGGCCGCGGTCGAATTCGGGGCGACGACCCTGTTCAAGGACATCACTTTCACGGTCGCGGCCGGCGAGCGTTGGGGCATCGTTGGACGCAATGGCACCGGCAAGACGACGCTTTTCCGCTTGCTCACCGGGGATCTCGCGCCGTCCAAGGGCACGGTCACGCGGCAGAGCGGTCTGAGCGTCTCATTGCTTGGGCAGCATCG
>JBJMNM010000171.1:0-6991 GCA_045804305.1 Gemmatimonadaceae bacterium
AGCGAGCTGTTGCGGGTGAAGTCCTGCGAGTGACCCCAGCTCACGGCCGTGTTGCGCGAGCTGCCCTGCGAGGTCTGCGACGCGGCGAGATTGCCCGTGACGTAGCGTTCGAGCCAGCGATAGCGAAGCTCGCCGTTGTAGCGCGTGAACCCAGGATCGTTCAGATCCGCTTCGCCCGCCGAGCTGCGCCAATCGAGCGACGTCTGCGCATCGAGGAAGTCGCTGATCGCCCAGTAGTAGCCCAGCCCTTCCACCTGCCGCCGGTACGACGGGCTGTTCCGCACGATGTCGCTGATGCCGAAGTTCGGCGAGAGGATGCCGCTGTGACGGCCGCCGCGTATGTCCTGGAACAGGAACGGCAGCCACATGACCGGCACGTCGGAGATGTAGAGGATCGCCGGCCGCGCCACCACGAACGACCCCGTGCGCTTGATCTCGGTGGCCTTGAAGTAGTAGTCGGGGATCGAGTCGTCGCAGGCGGTGATCGTGCCGTCGCGCAGATAGTACGTGGCGTCATTCGCGCTCTTGATGGAGTCGGCGCCCGCCACCACCACGAGCCGTTTTCCGGAGATCTGCAGCACTTCACCGCTCTGCGCGAGCGATGTCGTCACCTGGGCCACACTCGCCCGCCGATTGGCGATGTCGTAGCTGCCCGGCCCGGTGCTGACGATCGGCGCCTGCCCCGGCGTGACGAAGACGTTCCGCCCCTTCGCGCTCGAGTTGACGCGTACCGTGCTGCCCGATCCGCTGTACGTGATGGAGCTGTCGGACTTCACGAGCTGCGAGTCGCGCTGCACGATCGCCTTCTTCGTGAGGGCGATCCCGCGGCTGATCGCGTCGAAGGCGATGATCTCGCCCTGATACTGCGTCGCGCTGTAGTTCGGCAGGTTCAGGAGCCGCATCATCGTGGTGTCGGGCGGCGCGAAGTTCGCCTTGTTCACCGTGTCGCGAACCGCCACCGAATCGCGCCTGCCGCCCACCGTGTCGGACCGCGCGGCGACCGGCGGACGGGGAGCGGGCGCTTGCGTGGGCCGGCGCGGCGTCACCTGCGCGCGTGCCCCCGCGGAGATGCCGGCGACCAGCATCAGCAGGGCGAGCGCGCGCAGCAGCAACGTCACGCCGTGACCTCGCTCGCGGACTGCTCGGCGGCCCGCGCCGCCCGCTGCCGTCTGCGGTACGGGATATAGGACAGCGCGATGCTGAGCTCGTAGAGGAAATAGAGCGGCACCATCAGCGCAACGGACGTCACGAAGAGGTCGCCCGGCGTGATCAGGGCGGCCACGAGGTACGACCCGAGCAGCGCATGCCGCCGGAACTTGGCGAGGAAGTGCGGCGTGACCAGCCCGAACGCCGACAGCAGCAGAATCAGGATCGGCAGCTCGAACACAGCGCCCATCGCGATCACCATGCTCGTCACGAACCCGAAGTACTCGGACACGGTGATCATCTGATCGAACGACTTGTCGCCGAGGTTGAACAGGAACCGCAGCGTCATGGGCAGAACGAAATACCATGCGAGCGCCGCCCCGGCGATGAACAGCCCCACCGCCCCCAGGATCACCGGGACGGCGACCCGCTTCTCGTGCCGATGCAGCGCCGGCGAGAGAAAGATCCACACCTGGTAGATGATGACCGGCAGCGCGAGCACGATGCCGACCATGATCGACGTCTGCAGCACGATCGAGAAGCCGTCGCCCGGGTGGGTGTAGACGAGCTTGTGCCCATGCAGGAAGGGGAGGATCGGCCCCTGCATCCAGGTGAGCAGATCGAGGCGGAACACCAGGAAGAACGCCACGCCGACCCCCACGACGAGCGCCGCGAGCGACCAGATGATTCGCCAGCGGAGCTCTTCGAGGTGGTCGAGAAAGGGCATCTCGGCCGAACTTCCCATCGTTCTACTCCCTTGCTACCTGCCGAGTGATCTGAGCTGTTCCCGTGCGAGCGCCGCTTCATCGGACCGCGGATAATCCTTCACGATGCGGTCGAACGCGGCGCGGGCCGCCGGCGTGCGTCCCGCGGCCTTGAGCGAGAGCGCATGCTTGTACAGCGCGGTCGCGGCCTTGGGTGACGTCGGGTAGCGCTGAACGACGAGCCCATATACCGAGTCGGCGGCCACCTGGTTCCGCTCCGCCGCATACGTCTCAGCAATGTAGATCATTGCCTCGGGCGCGTCCTCCGAGGTCGGGTACGCGCGCAGCAGCTCCTCGAACCCGGACCGCGCGACCGTCGCGCTCCCGCGGCGGAGCTGGTCCAGCGAGGTCTGGAAAAGCTGTGCCGGCCCCGGACCGGCCGGCGCCGCGGCTCGGGTCGTGTCCCGCGCTATCGGTACCGGTGCGGCGGCGGTCTGCCGCTGCTCCTCGAGCGACGCGCGCAGCTCCTGCAGCCGTCGCTGGCTCTGCCCGCTCAGCTCCTGGATCTGGAGGATCTGACGTCCCATCTCGTAATGGTCGGTCGCCACGTTCGCCTGGAGCTTGGCGAGCCGCGCGCTCACCGCGCGCACCGAGTCGTTCGACTGCATCACCTGGTTCAGCACCGCGTTGATCTGCGCTTGCTGCGCCGAATCCGCGCGCGCCGCCGATCGCTGCATGGTGCCGAGTTGGCTCTGGAGCTGCAGCACGTCGGACTTCGAGGCAAGGCAGCCTGCCACGAGCAGGCCGGCCGCCGGCGCCAGCATCTTGAGGCGCATCATGGGCGGGGCGGCACCAGCACCGCGGGCGCTCCGCGCACCGAAAACTCGTCTCGCCGGTTCTGCTGATAGGCCGCCTCGTCCGTGCCGCTCGCCGCCGGCTGCGAATCGCCCAGGCTCTGCGTGGCGAGTCGCCCCTCGGCCACGCCTCGGCTCACCAGATAGCGCTTGGCCTGCGCCGCACGACGCTGGCCGAGCGCGAGGTTGTACTCGGCGGTGCCCCGCTCGTCGGTGTGTCCGGTGATGACGACGGTGATCGATGGATTCGCCTGCAGCACAGCCGCCTTCGCGTCGAGGGCGGCGGTCGCGTCGTCGCGCAGCTGGTCGCGGTCGTAGTCGAAGTAGACGCGCTGGGTCAGGATGTTCCTGAGCTCGCCCTGTGACGCGGCCGCATCGCGCGCGGCGGCCGCGCGGGCGGCGCTCAGCGAATCGGCGCGGCGCTGCGCATCGGCGGCCAGCGAGTCCGCTCGACGGCGCGCCGCGTCATCCGACGTGGCGGGCGCGGCCACGGGCGCGGGCGCCGGGTCCACCTTTCTCCGGCAGCCCTCGACGCCGGCAAGGGACGAGAAGAGCACGAGCGAGAGAGCAACGGTGCGACGGGTCATGCAGATCTCCGATTTGGAAGTGCTTCCGTCCCGCGGGAGATGCGGGGAGTGGGACTTCAAGTGCCGCCGAGGCGGGGCGACCAGGCCGGCATGCGCACCGGCCCGCCGTGCGTGAGCTGGCGTGTGCGACCGCTCTCGACGTCCAGCACCCAGAGCTGCCGCACGCCGCTGCGATCCGACACGAACACCAGGTGACGGCCGTCGGGAGCCCACGAGGGATCCTCGTTGCGTCCGTCACTGGTGAGCTGCCGGAGGCTGCGATCGCGCAGGTTCACGGTGAGCAACTGAAACACGGACCCGATCCGGGACTGAAAGGCAACGAGCCGACCATCGGGCGACCAGTCGGGGCTCGCCCGGTATGCGCTCTCGCCGACGTCGAGCGGCGTGAGGAGGTCCACGTTGGTGCCATCCGCGTCCATCGTGTAGATCTCCGGATGTCCGGCGCGGCCGGACATGAAGGCGATCCGGCGGCCGTCCGGGCTGAAGCTGGGCGACACGTTGTCGCTGCCACGCCCTACGGAGAGACGACGTCCGCCGCCGCCGCTCGTGGGCACCGTGTAGAGGTCCACGCCCTCATCCACGCCGTGCGCGTAGACCACGCTGCTTCCGTCGGGCGTGAACACGGGCGAGATGTACACCCCCGCACCGCTCGCCACGGTGCGCGCGCGACCGCTCGAGAGATCCTGCACCACGATCTGCGAGGGCACGTACGTGGAGTACGTGATGGTGCGTCCATCCGGATGCCACGACGCCGAGACGGGATTGTCGGCGCCGCCCACGGCCACCTCGCCCGCGCCGTCGGCGTCCACCATGAACAGGCGGCGGCCCCGGGCGAACAGCACGCGGGTGCGCGACACACCGCGCGTCCCGGTGAACGACTCCTCCAGATCATCGGACAGGCCGTGCAGCGCCGCACGCCAGGCTCTCGCGTCGCTCATCGGTGGCGCCGGATAGTCGCGCACGAGCGCCGTCTGCTGCTTGCGCACGTCGTAGACGGCGAGGTGGAGGCCGCTGGCCGTCGGCGTCACCTGCACCGCCGCCGCTGCGCCGAGCTGCGCGAGCAGCGGCCAATTCGGGCCAGTCGATCGGCTCACGCTGCGTGCGGCCGCGGGGTCGATGGCGATGACGTTGATCCGGTCGCCCAGATCGAGATCCCGAGCGACGATGGCGCCGATCGAATCGCCGGTCACACCCGACACCGGCAGCACGACGACGCCAGGTTTGGTGCCGGGATCGTAGGTAAGCCCGATCCGGACGCCGCGCGAGGTCGTGTCCTGCGCCAACAGCGAGATCGGAGCGAGTAGCAGCACGGCGAGCGCGCCGCAGAAATTCTGGAGTCGCATCACCGGATGAGGCGGGGGTCGAAGCTGAAGATCACCGGAAGCACGTCATCGGCAAATCCCTGCGGGAGCGGGCCGAACGCGCGCGAGCCAGCCGCGGCGTCCACGGCGCCCATTGCTTCGGTGTCGAACGAGTACACCCCCGACCGCGTCGTCAGGCGGATGCCGGTCACGCTGCCATCGCGCCGGATCAGGAATGCCACGACGGCCTGAAGGTCTCGGCCGCCGGGCGGCTTGAAGCGGATGGCGATCTGGCGCACGACGTTCTGGAGGTACTCCGGATACGGAAAATCGGTCCCCGCCACCTGCACGTTCGCCACGTCGGCGCCGCGGCCGCCCTGCGGTCCGCCCCCGGCGGCCGGTGCGGGCGCCGCCTTGGCCGGCGCGGCGGCCGGAGTGGCCGAGGGAGTGGCGACCTTCGCCGGCTTCACTGGCTTGGGCGGCACCCTGGTTGGTGGTGCTTTCATGCGCGACGGGTCGGGCACGGCCCGAGACACCGGTGCCTGCGGCGGCGTCGGTGCGGCCACGGCCGGCGTCGGCTGCACGACGCCGATCTGGCGTGGACCCGGCGGAGCAGCCACGAGGCTCACCTTGTACGTCGGCGGAAGCGACACGCTCGGCGCCCCGCGCGCCAGCAGAAAAAGCGCGATCACGACGAGATGCAGGGCCGCCGATACCGCGATTGGCACACGAAGCGACATGCCGTCGCGCGGTGCTGCGATGGTCACGGGCCGGTCTCGGGCTCGGTCACGAGGCCCACGTCGCCCACGCCCGCGCCGCGCATGATCGCGAGCACCTGCGTGACGGTACCATAGGGCACGCCGGCGTCGCCGCGAAGATAGACGCCGTCGCGCGTGCGATTCGCCGCGAGCGCGCGGAACGACGCGCGGAACTCCGCGAGCGTCATCTTCGTCTGGTCCACGTACACCGCGCCGCTGCGATCCACCGACACCACCAGCCCGCTCTTCGGCTGCTCGAGCGGCTTGGCGTCGGCCTTCGGGAGCGCGACGTCCACGCCGCCCTGCATCATGGGCGCGGTGATCATGAAGATCACGAGCAGCAGGAGCATCACGTCGATCAGGCTCACGACGTTGATCTCCGCGTTCAGCGGCAGCTCGCGGCGCTTATGGCGCGGCACGCTAGATCCGACCCTCGCGCACGAGCATCGCGATGACCGTCGTGCCGAATCCCTCGAGCACGTTGTCGAGGCGATTCAACCGGTTCGCGAGAATGTTGTAGCCGAAGGTCGCCGGGATCGCCACGCTGAGCGCCGCGGCCGTGGCGACGAGCGCCTCGGCCACACCGGGCGCGACGGCCGCGAGATTGCCCGAGCCGCGCGTCGAGATGCCGACGAACGCGCTGATGATGCCGAGCACCGTGCCGAGCAGCCCGATCAGCGGGCTCGCCGAGCCGATCGTCGCCAGCCAGGGGAGGTATCGACCCTGACGATCGCGCTCGGACAGCGACTCGGCGTCGAGGACGAGCCGGAGCGTTTCCACGCGCGACGCCGCCGCCGTGGGCGAGAGCTGCGCGATCGCGTCCTCGTTCGCGCCGTGGCCGATGCCTTCACCGATGAATTGGAGCGCGCGGACCATGAGGCGCTGCGCCGCGTTCGGCGAGGCGTGCCGCGCGGCGACCGCCGCGGCCTCGAGGCGCGGGGCGCGCTCGACCTCGTGGGCGAACGCGGCGGCGGCCCTCAGCGCGCGCGTCAGCGCGCGCCCCGCGCCGAACATGATCGCCCAGCTCACCAGCGAGAGCACGACGAGGATCACGAGCACCACCTGCGTGGCCGTGCTCGCGTTGACGATCAATTCCTTCGCCGACGTCGGAACGGCGCCGGCGGCCTGGATCAGCAGCATCATGCGGATTTCACGGGCTTCGAGTGGGGATGTGCTCGCGCCGCGCGGCGCTCCGAGAACCAGGCGTAGCTCCGTGCGAGCCCCTCCTCCAGCGAGACCGCGGGATGCCAGCCAAGGACCGTGTTCGCCTTCTCCACGGCGACGAACGACTCCTGCTGCTCGCCGGCTCGCTTGGGCGCGTGCTCGATCACGACCTCGCGCCCCGCAACGTTGCGCAGCACGTCCACGATGCGCACGACTGGCGTCCCCTTCCCCGTTCCCAGATTGAAGGCCCTGGCGTCGAGCTGGCCGATGGCGGGCAGCGTCTGCGTCGTCGCCCGCCACGTCGCGTCCGCGATGTCGCCCACGTACACGTAGTCGCGCGTCTGGGAGCCGTCGCCGAAGATCGTCAACGGCTTGCCATCCAGAATGCGTCCGCAGAAGATGGCCACGACGCCGGCCTCACCGTGCGGGTCCTGACGCGGGACTTAGATGTTTAGTTAGTGGTTTTGGTAATGTTTG
>JBJMNM010000172.1:0-11177 GCA_045804305.1 Gemmatimonadaceae bacterium
CCACGGTCGCGCTGATTCTCGTGCTCTCCGGCGAGCTGCTCGCCAGCGATCACGCACGCGACACGGAACGACTCGCCATCACGCTGGCCGGCTTCGGCGCGATCGTGATCGTGTTCGGCCAGCTCCTGCCTCGTGCGCTGGCGCGCCGGTTCGCGCCGGCCGTTGCCTCCGCGCTCTCTCCACTGCTGGAGGCGGCCGCGGTGATCGCCGCGCCCATTGTCGCCGCCGGCCGCCTCGTCACGCGCCCCTTCGAGCGGCAATCGACCGCCGAGCATGCCGCCGATCGCGACACGATTCAGGATCTGCTGCGGGAAGGGGAGCTCGAGGGCGTCGGCGAGCGGCAGGAGATGGAGATCATCACCGGAGTGATGGCCTTCGGCGAGAAGACGGTGCGCGACGTGATGGTCCCGCGATCGGACATCTTCGCGATCCCCGTCTCCACGTCGCCGCGCGAGATCGCCGAGGAGTTCGCGACGTCGGAGTTCAGCCGCGTCCCGGTGTACGAGGGCACGCTCGACCACGTCATCGGGATGATGCACGCCTTCGACGTGCTCAAGGTGCACGGCGAGCGCGCGCCCGAGCTCCGTCCCGTCGCCTTGGCCAAGGAGACGGAATCGTGCAGCGAGCTGCTGTTCCGGATGCTCCGCAGCAGTCTCCACATGGCGGTCGTCCGCGATGCGAGCGAGAAGACGGTGGGGCTCGTGACGCTCGAGGACCTGCTCGAGGAGCTCGTGGGCGACATCCGCGACGAGCACGACGACCCCGCGCCGCGCGCCGCCACGTGAGCACCGGCATGCACGAGCGTCTGCTCGCGGACTTCGCGTCCGGCAGGAAGGCCGCGCTCGCGCGTGCCATCAGCATCGTGGAAAATCATCGGCCGGGGTTCGAGCAGCTGCTCGCGACATGGCATCCCCGGATCGGTCACGCGCGCCGGGTGGGTCTCACGGGCCCACCCGGCGCTGGCAAGAGCACCCTCACAACGGCGTTGACGCGGGCGTATCGGGCAGAGGGCCTCACCGTCGGCATCATCGCCGTGGATCCCACCTCGCCGTTCACGGGCGGCGCGTTGCTCGGCGACCGCATCCGCATGGAAGACGTCGCGCTGGATCCGGGCGTCTACATCCGCTCGCTCGCCACTCGCGGCTCGCTCGGCGGCCTCTCGGCGGCCACGCGCGAGACGGCCGATGTGCTCGATGCGTTCGGCGTCGATCGCATCCTCATCGAGACGGTCGGGGTGGGGCAGAGTGAGCTCGACGTCGCGCGTGCGGCGGACACCAGCCTCGTGGTGCTCGTTCCCGAGAGCGGCGACTCCATTCAGACGCTCAAGGCCGGCGTGATGGAGATCGCCGACGTGTTCACCGTGAACAAGGCGGACCGTCCCGGCGCGGACCGGCTGCGCAACGAGATCGAGATCATGCTGGGCATGCGAGCCGGCGCCACGATGCGCAACGTGCCGGCCCATCACGGGGTCGACCTGTCGCGCAACAACCTCGTGAAGCAGGTGCGCGAGGCAGCCGCCGCGGACGATGCCGAGCATTGGACCCCGCCGGTGCTGCGCACCGTTGCGCTCAAGGGCGAGGGCATCGACGATCTGGTGCAGGCGCTCGACCGGCATTTCCGCTATCTTGAGCGGAGCGGCATGCTGCGCGAGCGGCGCCGGTCGCGGCTGCGCGAGCGGGTCGTGGAAGTGGTGGAGGACAAGACCCGCCGCCGATTGTGGGGTGACGCGGCGACGAATGCCTGGCTCGAGGACCGACTACCCTCGCTCGAGTCGGGACAGGCAACCCCGTTCGGGATCGCGGATGCGCTGCTCGCCCGCAGCGCCGACCTTCTGACGCGGACGACCACATGACATCGATTCGAGACTTGTTCGGCAAGGCAAGTCAGCCCGATAGCACCCCGGCAAATCCCGATGCCGAAGAGCTCGCGCGCCTGCGCGCTGAAGTGGCTGCCTGGCGCAAGCACTACGAGAAGGGACAGAAGCGCGAGATCGGCTTCAGCAACTCGGCCAAGGAAGTCGAGCCCCTCTACACGGCGCTCGACGTCTCGCCCACGACCGCGGAAGACCTCGGCGTCCCTGGTGTCTATCCTTACACGCGCGGCATTCATCCCACCGGCTACCGCGGCAAGCTGTGGACGATGCGCCAGTTCGCCGGCTTCGGGAGCGCGAGCGACACCAACGAGCGGTTCAAGTTCCTGCTGACGCATGGGCAGACGGGGCTCTCCACTGCGTTCGACTTCCCCACGTTGATGGGCTACGACTCCGATCACGCCCGGTCGGAGGGCGAAGTCGGCAAGACCGGCGTCGCGATCTCCAGCCTGGCGGACATGGAGGTGCTGTTCGACGGGATCCCGCTCGACCAGGTATCCACGTCGATGACGATCAACGGACCGGCGCCGATCCTGTGGGCGTTCTATATCGCCGCGGCCGAGAAGCAGGGCGTCTCCAGCGAGAAGCTGCAGGGCACGATCCAGAACGACATCCTGAAGGAGTACATGGCGCAGCACGCCTGGTGCTTCCCGATCGAGCCCGCGCTGCGCCTGATCGTCGACTGCTTCGAGTGGGGTGCCACGCACGCGCCCAGGTGGAACACCGTCTCGATCAGTGGCTACCATATCCGGGAGGCCGGCGCCACGGCGGCGCAGGAGCTGGCGTTCACGCTCGCCGACGGGTTCACGTACGTGGAGCGCGGCCTGGCGCGTGGGCTCGAGGTGGACGACTTCGCGCCGCGCCTGTCGTTCTTCTGGGACATCCATAACGACTTCTTCGAGGAGATCGCGAAGCTCCGTGCCGCCCGGCGCATCTGGGCGCGGCATCTGAAGGAGCGCTACGGCGCGAAGAGCCCCAAGTCGCTGCTCATGCGATTCCACTCGCAGACCGCGGGTGTGACGCTCACCGCGCAGCAGCCGATGAACAACGTGGTGCGCGTCGCCTATCAGGCGCTCGCGGCGGTGCTCGGCGGCACGCAGTCGCTGCACACCAACTCGATGGACGAGACGCTGGCACTGCCGACGGAGCACGCGGTGCAGGTCGCGCTGCGCACCCAGCAGATCCTCGCCTTCGAGACGGGCGTGCCGAACGTGATGGACCCGCTCGGCGGCTCCTACTACGTGGAGGCGCTCACCGACCAGCTCGAGCGCGAGGCTGAATCGCTGTTCGCGGAGATCGAGGCGCAGGGCGGCGTGGTGGAGGGCCTCGAGCAGGGGTGGTTCCAGCGCAAGATCCACGAGTCCGCGGCGCGGCAGCAGTGGGAGATCGAGCAGCATCGTCGCGTGATCGTCGGCGTGAACGAGTTCGTCACGGAAGAGGACGCGCTCGCGATCCCACTGCTGAAAATCGGCGAGCAGGTGGATCGCGAGCAGCGCGCCCGCCTTGCCAAGGTTCGCGCCGAGCGGGACAACGCGCTCGTCACGCAGCGCCTGGACCGCCTGCGCGAAGCGGCGCGCGGCACCGAGAACGTGTTCCCCCACATTCTCGACGCGGCCCGTGCGTACGCCACGCTGTACGAGATCCGTCGGGCGCTGGAGGATGTGTTCGGGGCGTATCGCGAGCCGGTGTTTTTCTGACGCGCGTTGCCGCTCCGTGAAGCGACCGATCGTCAAGCAAAGCGAATGGTGGGCGACGTATTTCGACGCTCACTACCTGCTCGAATACCAACCGATCTTCAACTTCGCGCGCGATCGGGAGGAGGTCGCACGCCTCATCGATATTCTGGCGCTGCCCAGCGGGTCGCGAATTCTCGACGTGCCGTGCGGTCAGGGGCGCCACGCGCATCTGCTCGCCGAGGCCGGCTATCGGGTCGACGGGCTCGATTACTCGAAGCACCTGATCGACCTCGCGAAGAAGCGGGGCACGGGCCGGACCTTGAAGTACACGCGTGGCGACATGCGCCGGCTGCCGGCGTCATGGACAGGCCGCTTCGACGCCGTGGTGAATCTCTTCACGAGCTTCGGTTTCTTCACCGACCCGGCCGACGACGCGCGGGTGATGTCGCAGTTCGCTCGCGTGCTCAAGCCGGGCGGGACGCTCGCATGGCATGGGGGCAGTCGCGACGGCGTGATGGCGAAGTTCCTCAGCCGTGATTGGTGGAAGGCCGACGACGGCACGATGATCGGGCATGAGCGGGCCTTCGACCCACTCTCGGGCGTGCTGACGATTCGCACCGCCTGGGAAGGGCCGTCGGGCGCCGGCACCCGCGAGCACCGCATTCGCCTGTACACCGCCACGCGCCTCGCCGAGCTCTGTCTCGACGCCGGTCTCGTGGTGGAGGAGTCCTACGACGGCTTCCGAGACCGGCCGTTGACGCGCCGCTCGGGGGAGATGCTGCTCGTGGCACGCAAGCGCGAGTTGCCGCGCCGGCGGCGCGCCCGCTAGGTTAATCGGCACTATGCGACCCATTCGTGTTCTGGTTGCCAAACCCGGCCTCGACGGCCATGACCGCGGCGCCAAGGTCGTGGCGGCGGCGCTGCGCGATGCGGGCATGGAGGTCATCTACACGGGGCTGCACCAGACGCCGGAGATGATCGCGACCGCGGCCGTGCAGGAGGACGTCGACGTCGTGGGCCTGTCGATCCTCAGCGGCGCGCACATGACGCTGTTCCCGCGCGTGCTGGAGCTTCTCCGCAAGGAAGGGCGCGAGGACATCCTCATCACTGGCGGCGGCATCATTCCGAAAGAGGACATGGATGCCCTCCATGGGATGGGCACCGGCCGCCTCTTCGGGCCCGGTACGCCGACGTCCGAGCTGATCGACTACATCCGGACGTGGTTCGCCGAGCAGTCGCATCAGGAAGCCTGACGCGGCCGTGACGAGCCGGCTCCGCGAGCTGAGCGCCGAGCTTCGCGCCCTCGAGGCACGCCTGCGCGAGGGCGGCGGGCCCGACAAGATCGAGAAGCAGCACAAGCAGGGAAAGCTGACCGCGCGCGAGCGCGTCGGTGGTCTCTGCGACCCGGGCGCGCGCTTCATCGAGCTCGGCCTGCTCATGGCCTACGACCAGTACGACGGCCAGGCGCCGGCAGCGGGGGTCGTCACTGGTCTCGGCATCGTGCACGATCGACCGGTCGTGATCGTTGCGAACGACGCCACGGTCAAGGCCGGATCCTGGTGGCCGGAGACGATTCGCAAGATTCTGCGCGCGCAGGAAGTGGCCATGCGATGCCACATCCCCATCGTGTATCTGGTGGACTCGGCGGGGGTGAACCTTCCGTATCAGGGCGGCGTCTTCCCGGGCCAGTACGGGGCGAGCCGGATCTTCTACTACAACTCGATCATGCGGCGGTATCTGCGGATTCCGCAGCTCGCGGCCGTGATGGGGCAGTGCATCGCGGGCGGCGCGTACCTGCCCGCGCTGTCCGACCTCATCATCATGGTGAAGGGCTCATCGTTCATGGGCCTGGGCGGGCCGAATCTCGTGAAGGGCGCCACTGGCCAGACGATCGACAGCGAGACCCTGGGCGGGGCAGAAACGCATACGCAGGTGAGCGGCGTGGCGCATTACGCCGTCGACGATGATGCCGCCTGTCTGGTGAGGCTGAGGGAGCTTATCGGGCAGCTGCCGGAGGGTGGTCAAGCGGTCGGGCGGTCGGGCGGCGTGGCGGTCGAGCCGTTGGGCAGTTCACCGCCGGATCGCCAGACCGCCCGACCGCCTGACTCGCTTTATGACCTCCTTCCGTCCGACCACCGCATGTCGTATGACATGCACGCCATCCTCGCGGCGATCGTGGACGACGGCAAGTTGCTCGAATTCCAGGAGCACCTCGCGCGCGAGATGATCTGCGCCGACGCCCGGATCCACGGCCTGCCGGTCGGCATCATCGCCAATCAGCGCGGTCTCATCAAGGGCCGAGCGGGCGAGAAGCCACGCTTCGGTGGCATCGTATACGCGGAGAGCGCGGAGAAGGTCGCCTTCTTCATCGAGCGCTGCGACCGGCAGGGAATCCCGCTGCTGTTCGTGCAGGACGTGTCGGGCTTCATGGTCGGTCCGGAGTCGGAGCACGAAGGAGTGATCCGCTCGGGTGCCCGATTCGTCGAGGCCATGGCGACGGCCCGCGTTCCGAAGCTCGTGCTCACCGTGAATCACGCGTCCGGCGCCGGCTATTATGCCATGGCGGGGCAGGGATTCGATCCCGACTTCATCTTCTCCTGGCCCACTGGCCGCATGGCGGTGATGGAGGGCGAGAGCGCGGTGCAGGCCGTGCACGGTCCCGCCCTGATGAAATCCGCGGCCGAGAAGCGACCATTGCCGCCGGATACCCAGCGTGCCGTGGAGGAGATGCGAGAGGACTACGAGCATCAGCTCGACGCCCGCTATGCAGCGGCGCGCGGCTACGTCGACGCGATCATCTATCCCGAGGAGACGCGTGACGTGCTCGCGCTGGCGCTGCGTGCCGCGCTCTCGAACCCGGGACCGCATCTCGGGCCCTTCGTGTTGCCCCAGGGATGCTGATGCTGCGCCTCGAGCAGTTGGCAGGTCAGGTTCGTCGCGCCGGGGCCAATGACTGCATGGAACTGCTCCGACATCCAACGGATCGTTCCGTGCGAGTTCAGGCCTCCTAATGGCCCTCCAGGCACCGCGACCACGCTGGCATCCATCCTTTACTCGCATGCATCGCGGACGGGAAGGTTCCTTCTTTGACGCTGCCGGCCCGGCACTGAAGCGCCTAGTGGGCACCGATGTCGTGCGGGCAGCGAAAAGAATTGCGGTTGCCCGATCGAGATCGGTAAGAGTAAAGGAGCGGTGCCGCCCCGTCGCAGAGGGCTTGGAGGGCCATTAGGACGCCGGAATTCGCACGGAACGATCCGCTGGATGTTGGAGCAGTTCCAAGCCGTTGCGGTTGTCGTTGTCGTTGCCGTTGTCGTTGCCGTTATGGTTGCCCTTATCGTTGTCGTTATCGTTCCACCTCGTTGATCTGACGCCAAACCGAATGACCGCTCCCAAGAACGACTCCAATCGCACCGTGCGTGTGGCCTCGGGACAGGGCTTCTGGGGCGACTGGCTCGACGCGCCTCGGCGGCAGGTCGAGGGCGGCCCGGTCGACTATCTGATGCTCGACTACCTCGCCGAAGTCACCATGTCCATTCTGCAGAAGCAGAAGGAACGCGATCCGCAGATGGGGTACGCGCGCGACTTCATCGGGGCGATGGAGAGCGTGCTGCCCGCAGTCGTGGAGCGGGGTGTGAAGGTCGTCGCGAACGCCGGGGGCGTGAACCCGGTGGCCTGTGCGCGCGCCGTGCTCGACGTCGCGCGCACACACGGTGCATCGGGCAAGGTGAAGGTCGGCGTCGTGACGGGCGACGATCTGCTCCCACGCCTCGACGAGCTGCTGGCCGCCGGGCATCCGCTCGCGAACATGGAGACGGGTGAGCCGCTGTCCACCGTGCGCGACCGCGTGCTTTCGGCCAATGCCTACATCGGCTCCACGCCGATCGTCGAGGCGCTCGCCCAGGGCGCGAACGTCGTCGTGACCGGCCGCTCCACCGACACCGCGCTCACGATGGCCCCATTGCGTCACGAGTTCGGCTGGGGCGCGACCGACTGGGACAAGCTCGCCGCCGGGATCATCGCCGGACACATCATCGAGTGCGGCGCGCAGTGCTCCGGCGGCAACTGCCTCTACGACTGGCGCAATATTCCTGATCTCGCCAACGTCGGCTATCCGATCGTCGAAGCGCGTGCGGATGGCAGCTTCACGATCGTGAAGCATCCCGGCACCGGCGGCCGCATCAACGTGCAGTCCGTCACCGAGCAGTGCGTCTATGAGATGGGCGACCCACGGAGCTACATCACACCCGACGTCGTGGCCGACTTCACCACCATCCACCTGGCCGATGACGGCCTCGATCGCGTTCGCGTGTACGGCATCAAGGGCCGTCCGGCCACTGACAAGCTCAAGGTGTCCATCGCCTATCGCGCCGGCTTCAAGGCGGTTGGCACGCTGGTGTACGCGTGGCCCGATGCGCTGGAGAAGGCCCGGCTCGCCGATCGCGTGCTGCGCGGGCGGCTGGCGGCCATGGGGCTCACCTTCGATCAACTCCTCACCGAGTTTCTCGGGGTGAGCGCGACCCACGGTCCGCTGGCCGAACAGCGCGGCGAGGCGCAGGAAGTGCAGCTTCGCGTCGGCGTCCGCTCGCCGGACCGCAAGGCCATCGAGCGGTTCACCCGCGAGATCGCGCCGCTCGTGCTCAACGGACCGCCTAGCGTCACGGGGTTCGCCGGCGGACGTCCCAAGGTCGAAGAGATCGTCGCCTACTGGCCCGCGCTCGTCGACAAGTCGGTCGTGCAGACCAAGGTCGAGGTGCTCTCGTGAAGGTGCGCCTGGTGGACATCGCGCATGCCCGGTCGGGCGACAAGGGTGACACCGCCAACGTCGGGGTGATCGCCCTCAGGCCCGAGTGGTATGACTTCATCGCCGAGCAGCTCACGCTCGATCGCGTGCGTCGACACTTCAGCGGTGTGATCACCGGCGACGTGGAGCGATTCGAGCTGCCGAATCTGCGCGCGCTCAACTTCCTGCTGCACGGCGCGCTGGATGGCGGCGGCACGCTGTCGCTCAAGACCGACGCGCAGGGCAAGGTTTTCTCGACGGCCATGCTGCGCATGGTGCTCGACGTCCCCGACGCCCGCGCCCATTCCCTCGGCCTGCCACCGGCGCCGGTTCCATGAGCCGCATCCGACTCCTGCGTGATGGCGCCGTCGGCCGCATCATCCTCGCGAGGCCGGACAAGAAGAACGCCCTCGACCGACAGATGGCGGAAGATCTTTTCGCCGCGCTCGCGCAGTTCGAGACCGATCCGGCCTGCCGCGTCATCCACCTCGGCGCCGAAGGCGAGGACTTCAGCGTGGGCGCGGACCTCGAGGAGTGGGATCGCGCCATGGAAACGGGCACCGGGGATTCGCACCGGCAGGACGCCGAGGCGTTCGGACGCGTGCTGCTCGCGATCCGCGCGCTCATGAAGCCGGTGGTGTGCACGGTACGCGGCCGCGCCCTCGGCGACGGCGCAGGTCTCGCCACCTGCTGCGATGTCGTGCTCGCGCACGAAGGCGCGGAGTTCGGCTATCCCGAGGTGCGCATCGGATTCGTGCCGGCGCTCGTGATGACCATGCTGCGTCGCTCCGTGGGGGAGAAGCATGCGGCCGACCTCGTGCTCACGGGCCGGATCATCAACGCCGATGAAGCCGAGCGCATCGGGCTCGTGAGCCGCGTGGTGCCCGCGGCGACGTTCGACGAAGACATCAACGCCACGCTCGAGCAGATCTCGCGGTCGCCGGCCACCGCCCTCGCGCTCACCAAGTGGCTGCTTTACAAGCTCGACTCGCTCTCGTTCGAGGATGGCATCGCCGCCGGCGTGGTGACGAACGTCGAAGCGCGCGCGACCGACGACTTCAAGTCGGGATTGCGCAAGTTCATGGCGTGGAAGGCAAAGCCCGAATGAGAACGTTGCTCTGGGTGCGCATGGCGCTCGCGTTGATCGGCGTCGCAGTCTGGGGGTGGGGTTATCGCACGGACGACCCGCAGATCAGGCTCGCGGGGATGGCGATCCTGCTCGTCACGCTGCTGCTGCGCTTCGTGCCGAAGCGGTGGCTGGGGGAGGACGAGCCTCCGAGGTAAGTGGTGGGCGCGGTTGCGCCGTTGCTGGCACCTGCTCATTGCCCACAGCGGTCTTGTTCCCGATGTCGGCCTGGCTTCCTGCGCCAACACCGCAGTGGGCAGTGGGCAACGGCCAGCAAGAGCGCAGCAGCGCCAACTTCCCATCAGATAACGGGCCTGCATTAACGCGCCCTAAAGCGTTATATTTCAACGCTTATGACGCGCCTCCCCACCCCCGAGCTCCTCGCCCCCGCCGGCTCGCTCGACGCCGTCCGGGCCGCGCTCGCCAACGGTGCGGATGCAGTCTATCTCGGCGCCGATCGCTTCAATGCCCGCGACGAGGGCGCGCAACTCACGCTGGCGGAAGTGGGCGAGGCGTGCCGGCTCGCCCACGAGCGGGGCCGGCGGATCTACCTCACCTTCAACATCCTCCTCAAGCCGGCCGAGCTCGCTCAGGCCCTGACTTTTCTGGGGGAAGCCATCGACCTCGGCGTCGACGCGGCGATCGTGCAGGACATCGGCGTCGTGCGCCTGATCCAGCGCATCTATCCGGGCTTCGAGATCCACGGCTCCACGCAGATGACCGTGCACGACGAGAGCGGCGCGCGCGTCATGAAGGAGCTGGGCATCGAGCGCGTCGTGCTCGCGCGCGAGAACACCCTCGACGACATCCGCGCGATTCGCGCCGCCGTCCCGGAGCTCGGGCTGGAGACCTTCGTGCATGGCGCGCTCTGCATCTCGTACAGCGGACAGTGCTTCATGTCCGGCATGATCTCCGAGCGCAGCGCCAATCGCGGCTCGTGCGCGCAGTCGTGCCGCAAGGACTACGTGCTCGACGACGTGACCAATCACGTCGAGCTCGATCGCGGCTATCTCATCTCGGCGAAGGATCTCGCAGCCCACGATCACCTGGCGGAGATCGCCGACGCCGGCGTCGGATGCCTCAAGGTCGAGGGCCGAAAGAAGAAGCCCGAGTACGTGGCGACCGTGACGAACGGCTATCGCACCTTCCTCGATCGTCTCGCCGAGGGGGACCGCACACCGCCGCCGCCGAGCGACACCGAGCCGCTGGTGCAGATCTACAGCCGAGGCAACACCGGCGGCATGTATGGCGGCCGCGCGGGCCGCAGCTACATCACGCGCGAACATCCGGACAATCGGGGCCGCGAGCTGGGTGTCGTGCTCGGCCACGACGTCGCGGCCCGCGAGCTCATCGTCCAGGTCAGTGCGCCACTCATGGTCGGCGACGGGGTTGGCTTCGAGGCGCCCGATTCGCGTGGCGGAGCGGGCGTCGGCTTCACGGTCGAAGCGGTGCGCACGCTGTCCCGGAGCGACGCCGGCGTGCGACAGGCGATCGCGCTTCCGGCCCGCAGCGTCGTGGGCGACGGATGGCGTGTCGTGCGATCATCGGAAGCGGCGCTGCTCGCACGAGCGCGCGCGAGCTACGCGTCGCAGCCGGCCGATCAGCGTGCACCACGCACCCGGCTCGACGTTCGGCTCATCGGTAGCGCCGGCGGCCCGCTCAAGGCGGTGTTCTCCGCCGACGGCGAAACGGTCACCGTGCGGACCGACATCAACCTCGCTCCCG